>JASHUH010000530.1 GCA_030040115.1 Acidobacteriaceae bacterium
ATTACGGACTGCTGGGCGCGAACATTCTGGACCGCGGATTCAGTTTCGACATCGATCTGGTGCAGGGCGCGGGAGCGTTTGTATGCGGCGAGGAAACCGCGCTTCTGGCCTCGCTGGAGGGATTCGCAGGACGGCCGCGGCCACGGCCGCCATACCCGGCGCAAAAAGGCCTGTGGGGACGACCCACCAACATCAACAATGTGGAAACTTGGTACAATATTGCGCCGATCGTGACGCGGGGACCGGGGTGGTTTGCCGAGACGGGGAGTGTGAAGAGCCCAGGGACGAAGGTGTTTTCACTGGTGGGCAAGGTGCGTAACACCGGGTTGGTGGAGATGCCGCTGGGCGCGCCGCTGAGGAGTTTTATCTACGACATCGGTGAGGGGGCGGTGGGCGGACGGCGGGTGAAGGCGGTGCAGACAGGCGGTCCGTCGGGCGGATGCATTCCCGTGGAGATGCTGGACACGCCGGTGGATTACGATAGCCTGGCGCAGATCGGGTCGATCATGGGCTCCGGCGGCATGGTGGTGATGGACGAAGACAACTGCATGGTGGACGTGGCCCGCTACTTCGTGGAGTTCACGCATTCGGAATCATGCGGGAAATGCGTGCCCTGCCGCGTGGGATTGAACAAAGCGCTGCGCATTTTGAATGCGATTACGCGAGGCGAGGGGACGGTGGAGCAGCTTGCGCTGCTCGACGAGCTGGGGCGGATGATGCGCGAGTGCTCGCTGTGCGCCCTGGGGCAATCGGCGCCCAACCCGGTGCTGACCACTATCAGGCATTTCCGGGAGGAGTACGAGGATCATATTCTGGCTCATCGCTGCCGCGCGGGGGTTTGCCAGGAGCTGGCCGTTTCGCCATGCGAAAACAGTTGCCCGCTGCGCATGAATATCCCGCGATTCCTGGAACTGTGCCTGGAGGGGCGGCACGAAGATGCGTTTCTGTCCATCGTGCTCGATAATCCGCTGCCGGCCTCGACGGGGCGGGTGTGCCAGCATCCCTGCGACAACCGCTGCCGGCGGCAATCGTTCGACGAAGTGGTGAACATGCGCGAGGTGCACCGATTCATCGCGGACGCGATCTACCAGTCGGAGCGCTTCGAGCCGATGATCGAGCGGATCCTGCAGCGCAAGCTGCCGCCGACGGGGCGCAAAGTGGCCGTTGCCGGTTCGGGCCCCACGGGGTTGACGGCCGCGTTCTATCTCGTCATGCTCGGTCACGACGTGACCATCTTCGAAGAGCGCAACGAGGCGGGCGGCATGTTGCGGTTCGCGATTCCGGAATACCGTCTGCCGAAGGCCGTGCTGCGGCGCGAGCTGGATCTGATTGAGGCGGTGGGCGTGAAGATGGTGTTCAATACGCGCGTGGGTTTCGATCTGCCATTGAACGAGCTGGCCAACAGCTTCGACGCGGTTTTTCTGTCCATCGGCACTTGGAAGGAGTCGTGGCTCTATTTGCCCGGAACGGAGCTCAAAAATGTGCATCCAGCATTGCCGTTTTTGGAGTCGGTGGCCCGCCGTCAACCGGTGGCGATCGGCGGGCGAGTGGCCATTATCGGAGGTGGGAACGCGGCCATCGATTCGGCGCGTACGGTGCTGCGGATGGGCGCTGAAGCGACCGTTTTTTACCGCCGCGAACGCAAAGACATGCCGGCCATCGACGAGGAGATTCAGGCGGCCGAGGAAGAAGGCGTGCGGTTCTTGTTTCTGGCCGCGCCGCACCGCATTCTGGGCGACGCCGAAGGCAACGTGAAGGCCATTGAGATTGTGAAGACGCGGCTGGGCGAGTACGACAAGTCGGGACGGCGGCGGCCGACTCCCACCGACGAGGTGCAACGGTTCGAGTGCGACAGCGTGATTCTGGCCGTGGGCGAAACCTTTGACCTGAATTTCTGCCGCGCTTCGGGATTGGAGCTCACGGAAGAAGGCACTCTGGTTGTGGATCGATTCACGCTCGAAACCAGCCGGTCGGGATTTTATGCCGGTGGCGATACGATTACCGGAGCTTCGAACATGTCAAACGCGATGAGCGGCGGCAAGCTGGCTGCGCGCAACATCGACGAGCGGCTGATGGGTGAAGCGGCAGCGGGCGGGCTGCGGTGGGAACGGCTGTTTCCCGCATTCGAATACAGCCGACAGTTTCCTGGCGAGCCCAGCCTTAGCCACCGCCATGCGGCGCCTTCATTGCCTGCGAGCATGCGGGCGCGCTCGCAGCAGGAAGTGGTCGCGGGATTGACGGCGAAGGAGGCTTTGGAAGAGTGCCGGCGCTGTCTGCGTTGCGATTTGCGCTCCGCGGAGACACATTGAGGCAGAAGGATGGGAAAGGAGCAGAGCCGTGGCGAACAAAACCATTTCAATCCGCATCGATGGCGAGCTGGTGACGGCGCGGGAGGGGCAAACCATTCTGGAGGCCGCGCGCGCTCACGGGAAAGAGATTCTCACTCTCTGCCATTTGGCGGGGTTGAGCGCGGTGGGGGCGTGCCGCGTGTGCATGGCGGAGCTGGCGGGCGCCGGACGGCTGCTGCCGGCCTGCACCACGCCTGCGCAGGAGGGCATGTCGATCCTGACCACATCGCCCAAGCTCACACTTTACCGCCGCATGGCGGTGGAGCTCTTGCTGGTGGAGCGCAATCACATCTGCTCCTCGTGCGTCTCGAACGGGTATTGCGAACTGCAATCGCTGGCGCAAAGGCTGGGCGTAAC
>JASHUH010000531.1 GCA_030040115.1 Acidobacteriaceae bacterium
TCGGAAGTGCGGTGACCGAATAGATGGCTGGTGGAACCGAATGACCCACCGCGAGATTCTGAAAGCGAGCCCTGGTCGATGAGCGAAAGGCAAAAGCAACAGCCAAAGCAAAAACTTTTCCACGAAGGAAAAAACAAAAAGCCTTCGACGGGCCAAGTGTCTCTTGACAACGCCGACACGGTTATAGAGGGTGGCCCAGGGTCCCGCGTCGTATATTCAACCGATAAACTTGGGTGTCCCTCGCCTTTGGGGACCTGGGAGGCCGCCGGCCCCAACCCCCGATCCGGCGGGCGCCCGCCCTAAGCGTTCGCGATGCCCACTGCTCACCAAAGGGGGTGCCCCGTCCTAGCTTTGCTCGGGCGGGAGATCGCGAATCCAATTCGAGTTCGCGTCAGGACAAACGATCGGCATCGAAAACCGACTCTGTGTCAGCGTTCCTGAAATCATCCCGCCGACCGCGCGTCCACACCCCGGGCTCGGACCTCGCCTGCTGGCCATGTAGACTTTGGGGGGCATGGCCGTCCTCGCCTGGCTTCTCGATGCCGATCCCGCGATGCGCTGGCAGGTTCTGCGCGATTTTGTCCATGCGCTGCCCGAGGTCGTCGCTGCCGACCGCGCCCGCACGGCGACGGAGGGCTGGGGCACCAGATTGCTCGCTCTGCAGGGCGGCGATGGCCAATGGGGCGTAGGCGTATGTTCCCCCCACAGCCGCAACTGTCTCGCCCTAAGGGTCCACCCCTCCACGTGTCAAGCCCCATTTCCTGCTCGTCTCATGTAAGCATCATCGATTCAGTGGCTTAAGAAAATCGTAAAAGTGCCGGGAATTACCTGCGTTGCACTAAACTTGCTTTTAAGAATCCACCACTAAGGAAGCTCATCTCCGCCCCGCGTAGCCGCCGGGCCATAACTTACTCATTTTCAAGATTTTTGAAGCAAGTTTCCTGGAATCAGTGGTTTACGGGAGAACCCTTCCCGTAACCGCTGGGTTTTGAGGAACTTGCAGAAAACACCCGGGGGTGGGGGGATGGGGGGTGTTGCGCTAAGTTAGCTATTTTTCCACGTGCCGAAGCCGGGCCTCACATCCCCGGCGTTTGCTGTCCCTGCGGCTTGGCGTTGATGCGGATCAGGCCGTGCTGCCGGTAGTTGTCCCACACGTTGCTGAGAAACACGCTGAACGCCTGCTCCCGTCGCTGCGACAGGATCTGGTCGCGCGTCTGATCGAAGTTCTGGGCAACCTCCGCCGCCGTCGGTTCTTGCTTGTCCACCAGCTTCGCCACCACCCCGTTCTGCTGCGTGTCGATGGGACCGGTAATCGTTCCCACGCTCATGTCGAACAGTTGCGGCGCCACATCGCCCACTGAGCCCAGGTTCGGAACCTGCCCGGTTTGGCCCACCAGGTCACTGGTTTTCACCGTCGCGCCTTCCGCCTTGGCCGCTTTCGCCAGATCCTCCATGGCCTTTGCCTTGTCGGCAAGCTCCTGGGTTTTCTGGTGGAGCAGCGCCGGCAGGTGCTCCTGGCGATAATCGTCCAGCACGTGCGATTTCCACTCCGCGAAGGTCGGCGCATGCGCCGGCGCAATGCCCGTCACCTGAAAAATGGCGTACCCCTCGCCGTCCTGCGCATCCTCAGGCGGCGCGCCCGGCTGCATCGTGAACGCTTTCGACAGAATCTGGGTGCTGTCAGGCAGCGCCGAAATCACGCCTTGCTGCGCCACTGGAGGCGTGGTCGCCACCTGCAACTGGTGCGCTGTTGCCGTTTTGGCGAGGCCATTCTTGATCGCCTCCGAAGTCAGCGTCTGCGCGTAATTCTGCTGCGCCTGCTGCGACTGATCCCGGATCAGCGTGGCCTGAATCGTAGGCAGCACCTGGTTCATCGGCTGCGTCGCGGCCGGCTTGCGCTCCTCCACCTGCACCACGTGGTACCCGAACTGGCTCTTCACAATCGCAATCTGGCCTATGTTCTGCGTAAAGATGGCGTTGTCGAACTCGGGCGCCATCCGGCCCCGTTGCACAAAGCCCAGCTCGCCGCCGTTATCCTTGCTGCCCGGGTCGTCGGAATATTTCTTGGCCAGCTCCTTCCAGTTCCCGCCCGCCTGCAGCTGCTTGAGCACCATCTCCGCCTTGGCCTTGGCGGCGGCGTCGGTCTTGGCGTCGGCCCCCGGCGGCACGCTGATCAAGATGTGCCGCGACTGTACCTGTTCGGGGGTTTGATAATCCGCCAGGTGCGCGTTGTAGTAATCTTCGATCTGCTGCTGCGTCGGCTGGGTAACGCCCCCAGGAACCTGGTTCGCCGCAAAGGAGAAATAGGTGATCGTGCGCTCTTCGGGCACAGCTTTCGCATAGCGCGCGGTGTTTTGCTTGAAGAACGCCTCCAGTTGCGCATCGGCGGGGTTGATGGTCTTGCTCAGGTCGTTGCCCGAAATGACCGCGTAGTCGAACTTGATCTTGATATTGTTCTTGCGATACGTGTCGCGCACTTCCTGCGGGCTTACTGTTACGCCCGCGGTGATCATCGCCTGCAAGCGCCGCAAAACAATGTCGTCCTTAATCCCCTTTTCAAAGTCCGGAACCGACATGTTCAGCCGGTCGTTCACCAACTCCGCGTATTGCTGCTCGCCGATAAATTTCCCATCCGGGAACAGCACCTGCCCCGTCGGACCGGTGCGCAGATACTGGCGCACATCGTCGTCCGTCGCCGTGATCCCCAGCTTTTTGGCTTCTTCCAGCAGCACCTGTTGCTGCACCAGTTGCTGGCCCACCCGCTGCTCGAAGAAGTTCAGCAGCATCTGGTTGTCGGCATATTGCGGTCCCTGCTGTTGCAACTGCTGGCGCGCCACCTGCTCCACGCGCTGCTCGCTTACCGCGTCGCCCGTGGACAGAAAGCGGCTGTACCAGTGGGGGTACACAATGGCGTACTCATCGGCCCCCGGCGCGCCCAGCCCCGCCAGTCCGGGAATGAGGTACACCACCATGCCGACTGAGGCAACGGCGATCACAATCACAAGCAGCGCCTTGGTCAGGCGGTTATCGGTTTGCAGAAAACGAATCATGGGGTTGGAATCAGACCTTCAGCTCTCTACGCGGAAACAGGCTCGGCTCTCCGGAAAATCCCACGGATCCAAGCCTGCGGATGCGCAATTTTCGCTCGACGCGACACGACCATTATAGATGAAAGAGAATCCGGGCTGGACTCCGCGACCGCCCCGGACGGGCCTCGCCATCCCCAACATTGTCCCGTGCGCCCTTGTTCCGTTGTTCTTCCGTTCGCTTGTTCCCTTCATTCCGCTTGTTCCCTCGTTCCCTGTTCCCCGACCCCTGCGACTTGCCTGGCGCCGTCATTTGGCGTACCCTCATCCCGTTCAGCCTAAATGGGATATTGGGGCCGCGAGAGTTCTCTAACCCAAGCGCCCGGAGCAGAAGATATGGCGGAAAAACAGAACCATAAGCATCACCGCAACGGTCATAACCACAAGCACGAGAACGAAAACGCCGGGAAGGTCCGTGCCGAAGAGGCCAACGGAAAACAAAGCTCCCAACCCTCCACCGTTCCCCTCCGTCTGGGCAAGGACTGCCATTACCAGCGCGAGTTGCGCCGCCTCCAGATCGAACTGGTCAAACTGCAGGAATGGATTCGCCATAAGGGCCTCCGCGTCGTCGTTCTGTTCGAAGGGCGCGACGCCGCCGGCAAGGGCGGGGCCATCAAACGGGTCACCGAGTCGCTGAATCCCCGCATCTGCCGCGTGGTCGCCCTGGGCACGCCCACGGAGCGCGAAAAAACTCAGTGGTACTTCCAGCGCTACGTCGCCCACCTGCCCGCGGCCGGTGAAATGGTGCTCTTTGATCGCAGTTGGTACAACCGCGCCGGCGTCGAGCGGGTCATGGGCTTCTGCACCCAAGCCGAGTATACGGATTTCCTGCAGAGCTGCCCGGAGTTCGAGCGCATGTTGATCCGCTCCGGCATCATCCTCCTCAAATATTGGTTTTCGGTCAGTGACGAGGAGCAGGAGCGCCGTTTCCAGGAGCGCATGGACACGCCCACCAAGCGTTGGAAGCTGAGCCCCATGGATCTCGAGTCACGCAAGCACTGGGCCGACTACTCCCGCGCCAAGGACGAAATGTTCGCCGTCACCGACACGCGCCAGTCGCCCTGGTACGTGGTCAACGCCGAAAACAAAAAGTGCGCCCGCCTCAACGTCATCCAGCACCTGCTCTCCATGATTCCCTACCACGACCTCACGCCCGAGCCGCTCAAGCTGCCGGCTCTCGGCAAATCCAAATACGTTCGGCCGCCTATCCAGGAGCAGACCTTCATCCCCGAGCTTTACAAGTAGAGAACGGAGCAGGGGCCTTGAGGCCCCTGAATCCAAGCCCAGAATTCGAACCGCTTTGCAGGCTGCGGAAGAAAACTTCAAGCGACTGAAGCTTTGCATTCAGGACACAGTTTCAGCCGCGCCAACACTTCGGCAAGCGCCCAGACAACCTTTGGCTGCAACGGCGAGGAGTACGTCGAAGCATATCCGGCCCTCGCGATCGATTCGCGTGGCGGACAGGACGAGAGAAGAAGTGAAAGCGCCGCGGCGGCTTAGTGGACGCGGACGATAAAGCAGTTGGGATTGGTCATCTGGTTCCAGCCGGCGGCCAGTTCCCCGTTGCTGGGACGCTTGGGGTTGTCCTCCAAGCTGCCGCGGTAGCGGCCGGTCCGGGCATTGCCTCCTTGAATCAACTGGTCGTCGGGAACGTGCTTGTAGCCGAGTTGGAGGGCCCCGGCGATCCACTCCACCCTGATGGTGGCCGAGAGGGGATTGACGCTGCCGACGGGCGGGGTGAGGCCGGCGAACAACCTGTAGATGCGTGTTGTTGCAGGAGCGCCCAGGGCGTCGAAAATATGCCG
>JASHUH010000532.1 GCA_030040115.1 Acidobacteriaceae bacterium
GTTCCTCCACACCCGGCCCTCGCGTTCGAGCAGATGGTCCGCGCATTCCGGGCCCCAGGAGCCGGCGAAGTAATTGGGGAAAACCTGCGGCTTCTTTGCCGCCCAGGCTTGCAGGATGGGCGTGTAAAGCGCCCACGTGGTTTCCACGCCATCGCGATGTGAAAACAACGTCTGGTCGCCGAGCATCGCGTCGAGGAGCAGCCGCTCGTAGCCGTTGGCGCTCGACTTGCCAAAGGCAGATTCGTAATCGAAATCCATATTGACTGGACAAACATTCATGTCCGGCGTGGTGGGCACCTTGGCGCCGAAGCGCAACGCGATCCCTTCGTCGGGCTGAATGCGAATGGTCAACAGGTTGGGCTGGATCTCGTTGCACGGGCCGCTTCCCTGCATGCGGTTGAAAATCAGCAGTGGCGGCTGTTTGAACAAAATGCCGATTTCCGTCGCCCGCTTCTTCATCCGCTTGCCGGCGCGAAGAAAAAACGGAACCCCGGCCCAGCGCCAGTTTTCGATCTCCAGGCGCAGTGCCGCATACGTTTCTGTTCCCGACTCTGGATCCACGCGCTCCTCATCGCGGTAACCGATCACATGCTGGCCGGAAACAATCCCAGGCCCATATTGCCCGCGCACCGAATTCAAGATGGGAATGGGCGGAATCGCC
Organism: Acidobacteriaceae bacterium; assembly: GCA_030040115.1. Classification (GTDB taxonomy): domain Bacteria; phylum Acidobacteriota; class Terriglobia; order Terriglobales; family Acidobacteriaceae; genus Telmatobacter. The sequence goes on from JASHUH010000532.1 coordinate 662, forward strand.
TGCCATACTTTCAATTTTTCGCGGCGCACGCTTTCCGCTTCGAAGCTCGAAGGCGGTTCAAGCGCCACCAGCGCCAGCAGCTCCATCATGTGATTCTGGACCATGTCGCGCAGCGCTCCGGCTTTTTCGTAGAACGGGCCGCGGCCCTCCACGCCCAGCGTCTCGCTCACCGTGATCTGCACATGGCTGACGTAGTTGCGGTTCCACACCGGCTCGAAAATGCCGTTGGCGAAGCGAAAGACGAGCAGATTCTGCACCGTCTCCTTGCCCAGATAGTGATCGATGCGGAAAACCTGGCGCTCGGAAAAGACTGCGTTGACCCGATGGTTGAGCTCGCGCGCCGACTCGAGGTCATGGCCAAACGGCTTCTCGATCACCACAGCCACCTGCCCCTTTTCCGCGTGCGCCATCTCCTGGGCCCCGAGATTCCCGATAATGTCGGCGAAGAACTCCGGCGCGGTCGCCAAATAAAACAGGCGGCTGCCGCCGATGCCTCTTTCCGCATCGATGCGGTCGAGTTCCGTCTTTAAGTCGGCATAATGACCGGGATCATCGAAATGGAGAGGAAAGTAACTGATATGGCTCACAAACTCATCGAGCTTGGGGTCGTGGGGATCGGCCCCGCCAAACTCGATGATCCCCTGGCGCATGTCCTCGGCAAATTCGTCGCCCAGAGGCCGTCGCGCTACGCCCACAATGGCGAATTCCCTGGGCAGTAAATTGTTCTGCCGCAAATGGTAGAGCGCGGGCAGCAGCTTGCGCTTGGTCAGGTCTCCCGAAGCGCCAAAGATCACCAGAATTCCCGGCTCCGGGATTCTTTCCTTGCCCTTCGGAACCTGCGAAAGATCCTCCGGGTTAACTCGTATCGGAATCGTCGTCATCGTCGCCATCGCTAGCTCGCCTCCCCCCTCCTTACCCGGCTCTGATCACTGACCACCGGCCGTCTCACCCTTCCTTCACCGCGTGCCCGCCGAACTCCTTGCGCATGATGGCCAACATACGGTCAGTGAAATTGTTTTCCTCGCGCGAGCGGATGCGGCGAATCACCGACTCCGTGATCACCGGCGCCGACACATTGAGATCGAAGGCTTCGAACACCGTCCAGCGGCCTTCGCCAGAATCGACGACGTAGGCCTGCAAACCATCGAGCGTCGGGTTCCCAGCCAGCGCGTCGGCGGTCAAATCGAGCAGCCAGCTCCGCACCACGCTTCCGTAGCGCCAGATCTGCGCGATCTGCGGCAAGTTCAGGTGGAACTCCTCCTTCTTATCCATCACCGTAAAGCCTTCGGCGTAGGCCTGCATCATCCCGTACTCGATGCCGTTGTGAACCATTTTCACAAAGTGCCCCGCTCCGGCCGGACCCACGTGTCCCCATCCCTTATCGCTTCCCGGAGCCAGCGTTTCAAAAATGGGCCGCAGATAATCGACGACTTCCTTATCGCCGCCGACCATCATGCTGTACCCCTCCTTGAGCCCCCATACGCCGCCCGAGGTGCCTACATCGGCAAACTGGAAGCCCTTCGCGGTCACTTCCTTGTACCGCCGCATCGAGTCCTTGTAATACGAATTCCCCCCGTCGATCAGGATGTCGCCGGGGTTCAAGTGCGGCTCCAGCTTGGCGATGGTCTCGTCCACCGGCTTACCCTGCGGCACCATGATCCAGATGGCCCTCCGGCCTTCCAGCTTCTGGACGAGTTCTTCCAGGCTCGAAACACCCACGTTTCCCGATGCCGTCAAGTGCGCCACCGCTTCGGCGTTGAAGTCGAAGCCCACCACCTGATGGCCGCCCAGCTTCAGGCGTTCCGCCATATTGCCGCCCATCTTGCCCAGGCCAATCATCCCCAGTTGCATGAATTCCTCCTCTTCGGTTCGCACCTCGTTCCGATCGCCACCGCGCCTTGGTTTCGCGTTGAATCTGCGCTGTTTGGATGCCGGACATTCTTCGGGGGTTCCAGCTTCTGATCGGGATCTGCGGCGCGCAAGCGGAAACGCGCCCTCCCGCACCTCACGCGTCGGCGGGGATCGCCGTCTCCGGACGTGCCTAAGAATACTTTAAACGGCACACCCTTTTATTTTCATGGAAACAAAATTGCGAAGCTTTTCGCGCCGGGCAGAATCACAGTGGATGATCGCAACTCTCTGCAGCGAACTGAAGACCACCCTCCCGGCATCGACGCTCAATCTCGCCCGGCTACTTGCTCTCCGGTCCCGGCTCCTCGTCCTTGTCGCCTTCCACCGAAATGCGCAGCGAGCGAAGAAAGTGCAAGTCGTTTGGGGTGAAGGCCCCCGGCTCGCCGCCCGCTTCCGCCCCCGCTTCGGACGATTCGCCGTTTCCCGCGCTCGTCCCCACCTCGTTCAGACCAATGGTGGCCTCCAGCATCAGCAACACGTCGAACCCGTGCTTGCGGATGTCCTGCACTACGCCGGCAATCTGTTCGCTTTCAATCACTGACTCGTGAATGGCTTCGCCCAGTTGCTGAATTAGCTCGCGCAGACGGGATGTCATGGTGGAACCTCCATGGGCGGCCAGCGCGAAGAAGACGGCGCGGCGTGCAACGTGCACTCTTTCTACCATACTGATGCTTTTCAACGGCAACCGGAAGCAAGGGCAGCCTCTCGGAAAAGCAAGTCGCCACGGGTCGCTGTTACCATCATAACTGGAATGAGACCTCAAACCATCGGCCGCGTTCTGGGAATCGGAGTTCGCGTTGCAGGCCGGATCGCGGGTCAGCATCTGGCCGGCCACGCGCAGGCTGCCGCTGCGCGCCCCCTCACCGTTCCTGCCGCCCCTCTACGGGCGGGCGCCCAGAACGCGACGCGTATCACCTCCCGGACCGGCGGCGCCGTAGCCAAGGGAATCGGCGGGTTTTTGCGCCCCTTCGCACGCGTGGGTGGAATCATCTGGCTTGAGGTGGCGGGCGTCTTTTTTCTCTTGCCGGTATTAGTCTTCGCGCCGAGAGCATGGCAATATCGGGTGGACTGGCTCCACGGACCCGGGCAAAGAACCTTCTGGGCCTCCATTGTCGTGGTGGTCGTCTTTCTCTATCTCGGCGTCAGCTCATTCTGGCGCGCCCACCGCAAATCAGCCACGAATTAGAGCCGGCGCCGCAGCAACCCCGCTCCCGTGCTTTCAATTGCGTCTCCGCTGCCAAACCGACGGGGTGACGGCGTAGTTCAACTGCACCGCTAGAATCACGCCGATGCTTACCCAGGTGTTGATGAAGCATAGCACCGCGCCCGCCGCATAAAACGACTGCGCGATCACGATCCGCCGGCAGATGCTGCCCCGCACCTCATCCGGCGTATCGGCCTTGATTAACCGGGCATGAGTGGCGTGCGCCCATCTCCAATAGAGCATGGCGCCGGCCGCGAAGATATTCAGCCAATACATGCCCAGCGCGGCGCGATAGGTGATAAAGCTCGCCAGCAACCGCGTCGAAAGCGGCAGAAACGTGATCGCGAACAGAAATCCCAGGTGAATCCAGGTCAGGTCCCGCGTGCCTTCGGCGATATAGTTAAGCTGCGTTTGCTGCCCAGCCCACAAAATTCCCAGAGTCAGGAAGCTCATCGCGTACGCGATCCATTGCGGCCCCAGCGCCGCCAGCGCGCCCAGCAACTCGCCCTCGTGGTGGACCGCGGAAATTGAAGGGATGTGCAGGTCCAGCACCAGCAGCGTCATGGCCACGGCGAAAATGCCGTCGCTCAACGCCGCCAGCCGGTCTATATTGCGGCCCTGGATGCGGTTATACAGGGTCGGCATGCACACCCTCCCGTGTTCAAGCCCGCGGCCGCCGCGCCTCGCGCGTCAAGTGCCAAACGGCGAGCGCGAGCGCCAGCGCGCCCAGCCCATAAGCCACCATCGCGGAGCGGCCGCGATGCAACTCCCATCCCTTCCAAAACGCCACTCCCGCGGCGAGCAACATCATGACGCCTCGAACGTGCTCCATGTGCGCTTCCTTTCCTGTTCAGCGCCGCTGATCCGATGAATCCGCGCCGATGTGCCCGGCTCGAACGCGCCGCCGCTCCCTGTGTGAACCCGCAGTTTCATTTATCCTATCGGCTTCCACCCGGCAGTCCGTGTCGGCCTTGCATCGACCGGCGCCCGCCAGCGCAACCCTGCGGTGAGTAAGATACAAGCTGGAAGGAATTTCATGACCGCCCCGGCCCAGTCTATCCCCGCTTCATCCGCCGCGCCCGTTCCCCTCAAAAAAACTGCGCTTAACGCCGCGCACCGCGCCCTCAAAGCCAGAATGGTCGATTTCGGCGGCTGGGACATGCCGGTCGAGTATCCATGCCCCGGCGGCGGGTTGATTGCCGAGCACATGGCCGTGCGCACCGGCGTCGGTCTCTTCGACGTTTCGCACATGGGCGAAATTCAGTTTCGTGGTCCCGGCGCGCTCGCCGCCGTCCAGCACATCACCATGAACGACGCCTCGCGCCTCGCCGACGGACAGGCGCACTACTCCGCGCTGCTCACGCCCCAAGGAACGTTCGTCGATGACATCCTTGTCCACCGTTTGAGCCCCAACGACTATCTGCTGGTGGTCAACGCCGGAACCACGGACACCGATTTCGCCTGGATCCGCCAGCAGGTGAGCGGCAGGCCGGGGGCCCACGTGAGCAACTATTCGAGCTATTACTCGCAGCTTGCCGTGCAGGGGCCGCGCGCGCTCGAAACCCTCCAAAAACTAACCAAAGTCGATCTCGCTGCGATTAAAAATTATTGGTTTGCGTGGGGCGCTGTGGCCGGCATTCCCAACGTGCTCATCGCCCGCACCGGCTACTCCGGCGAAGACGGCTTCGAGGTCTACACCCCCTCCGACGAGGCCACTACCGTGAAGATGTGGAACGCGCTCCTCGAAGCAGGCGCCGAATTCGCCATCCGGCCCTGCGGCCTGGGGGCGCGCAACACGCTGCGCCTCGAAGCCGGCATGAGCCTCTATGGGCACGAAATTTCTGAAGAGATCAACGTTTTGGAAGCCGGCCTCACGCGCTGGCTCAAGCTCGACAAAGGCGATTTCATCGGGCGCGACGCGCTTCTTGCCGTCGAGGCCGAGGGCGGACCCCGGCGCAAAATCGTTGGCCTGGAAATGGTCGAGCGCGGCATCGCCCGCGACGGGTATTCCGTACTTTCACTCTCTGGAGAAGCCATTGGGCAGGTGACTTCCGGTTCGCCGGCGCCATTTCTCAAAGCCAACATCGCCATGGCGCTGGTTCCGGCCGCGGCCGTCGCCTCCGGCGAAGATCTGCTGGTCGATGTGCGCGGAAACCGCGTGCGCGC
>JASHUH010000533.1 GCA_030040115.1 Acidobacteriaceae bacterium
GACTGGATCCGCCGCGTGCTCTACCGTCATGGCGTCGATCCGCAGTGCTTCGACGTGGTGTCGAACCCCGAGTTTTTGCGCGAAGGCACGGCGGTAACGGATTTTCTGCACCCGGATCGGATCGTCGTCGGGGCCGGCAACGAACGCTCCGCCGAGGTGCTGCGGCGCATTTATGAGCCGCTGACCGAGGGCTCCTATTACGAGCAGCCGGACGCCTTGCCGGGGGCTTGCAACGCCGCCCATCCCGCGCGCCTGCTGGTCACGTCGGCGCAGAGCGCGGAAATCATCAAGCATGCTTCCAACGCTTTCCTGGCGCTGAAGATCTCGTTTATCAATGCGGTGGCGAATCTGGCCGAGGCCGTGGATGCGGATATCGAAGACATCGCGGCGGGCATGGGCCTCGACAGCCGCATTAGGGGTAGGTTCCTGCGCGCCGGGTCGGGCTACGGAGGTTCGTGCTTTCCCAAGGACGTGGCTGCCTTCCACTGGGTGGCGCAGCAGCGCGGGGTCAATTTTCAGCTTCTCCAGGAAGTCCGCAAAATCAACGAGACCCAGAAGGAGATCTTCTTCAACAAGGTGCTCTCGGCGCTATGGACGCTGCGCGGCAAGCGGCTGGCGGCCCTCGGTCTGGCCTTCAAGGGAGACACCGACGATATCCGCGAGTCGCCCGCCATCGACATTATCAAGCGGCTCCTCAAGGCAGGCGCCGCGGTGACGGCCTACGACCCCGCCGCCATGGAGCGCGCCAAGGAAGTCTTGCCTCCGGCCGAGAACCTCAGCTATGCGGACAGCCTGTACGAAGCCGCCAGGAACGCTGACGCCGTGTTGATTCTCACCGATTGGAAAGAATTTGCCACCATCGACCTGGCGCGGCTCAATCAGGCCGTTCACTTCCCAATTGTGATTGACGGTAGGAATCTCTACAAGCCGCAGGTGATGCTGGAGCACGGCTTCACCTATGTAAGCGTGGGCCGGCCGGCCAATTACGAGGCGCAGGAAGGCAAGCCGCGCAAGCAACTGGTCTAGGGATTTAAAGGATCTTCTTCGGGGGAGCGAGGCAAGCCCCGACCCTGACATATTCCTTGTCAAGCGTTAAAGCTGGCCAGTCCGATTGGGGAAAAGGGAATTTCTAACGATTGGAGAAGATTTTTTCTTGACCATGCGCATCCTTGTCACCGGCGCAGCCGGTTTTCTGGGCTCTCATCTCGCCGATCGCCTGCTGAGTGAAGGCCACTCGGTGGTGGGCGTCGACAATTTCGCGACCGGCTTCCGCGAAAATCTGGATCATCTGGCACACGAATTGCGCTTCGAGTTCAAAGAGCTGGACATCTGCGCGCCCTTCGATCCGGGGCGGGTGGATTACGTCTTTAATTTCGCTTCTCCGGCGAGCCCGCCGGAATATCTTCGCCTGGCCATCGAGACGCTGCGCACCGGCTCGGCGGGCGTAGAAAACACGCTCGAAATCGCCGCCCGCTATGGAGCCGGATTCCTGCACGCCTCCACTTCGGAGTGCTATGGCGATCCCCTCGAGCATCCGCAATCGGAAAGCTACTGGGGACACGTCAATCCGGTGGGGCCGCGCTCGGTGTACGACGAAGCCAAACGCTACGCCGAGGCGCTGACCATGGCCTACCATCGCACCCGCGGCGTAAACACCCACCTGGCGCGCATCTTCAACACCTACGGGCCGCGCCTGCACCCCGACGATGGCCGGGTGATTTCGAATTTCATCATGCAGGCGCTGCGCGGCGAGCCGCTCACCGTCTACGGCGACGGCAGCCAGACGCGCAGCTTCTGCTTTGTCGACGATCTCATCGAAGGCATGGTGCGTTTGTCGCGGTCGGACGAGCATCTGCCCGTCAACCTCGGCAATCCGGCCGAGTTCACCATCCTGGAATGCGCGCAGGCGGTGCTGGAAGCGACAGGATCGAAGAGCGAACTGCGTTTTGAGGCGCTGCCGGTCGACGATCCCACGCGGCGCTGCCCCGATATTGCCAAGGCGCGCGCGCTTCTCGGATGGGAGCCGCGGGTCCCCCTCAAGGAAGGACTGCGGCGGTCGCTCGATTTCTTCCGCGCCAAAGCCGGCCTGCCCGTTTCTGTTGCCGGATAGCACTGATCCGGTTCGGAGCCGGCAGTCCTTTCGAAGCGCAGCCCGCGGCCCCCGTCCACACCGAAACGAGAGGCTCAATTTGTCTTGAACGCCGCGAGGGCGGCGCGCATACGCTGCCACGTGGTCTCGAGATCTTCAGGCAAAATCCGCGTTTCGGAGACGGTGGTCATAAAACTGGTGTCGCCCGTCCAGCGCGGCATGGCGTGCAGGTGAATATGCCCGGCCACCCCGGCGCCTGCGGACTGGCCGACGTTCATGCCGAAATTGAAGCCGTGCGGCGTGTAGATACGGTCGAGCGCACGTTCGGTAAGCTGGGCGAGGTCCATCATCTCATGCGCGGCTTCCCCCGGCAGAGCGGCCAGGCGGTCAAGGTGCGTGTACGGCACGATCATCACGTGACCCGAGGTGTAGGGAAAGGCGTTGAGGCAGATAAAACAGCGCTCGGCGCGCAGCACCAGACCCCCGGCAGCCTCAGCCTTGTCTGCGCTCATCCCGCCTGCAATCGCAAAATCAATGGAGGCGAGGAGATTGCAGAAAACGCAACCCAAATCGCCGGTCCAAGCCGCTAGAGCTTTGGGCACGCCGGCGCGTGTGGCAGTTTCCGCCGCGGTGACATAGGCGTATCGCCAGGGAGTCCAGAGATGATCCATGCCGCTTGAATCCGCTCGCTTCAGTATAGCCACGCCACCACGCCAGCCATGGGCGAGGCGCGGCCCTCACCGGGGGAGCCAGGCGGGCGCCAGTCGCCATGGCGCCGCGAACAAAGCGCGAAGCGGCAGGTTCATCGGCCCATCGAGCAAGCGCAACGAAGCTTCAGGATTGACCTTGGAAAGCGGAGATTGCTAAACTCGGATCGTAGCTTCCTGCGCGGATTCCAGCAGTGAGTTGCGGCCGCCTTTCAAGCAAGCCGTTGCTGCCGGGTGTTTCCCAAGGAACCAGCGGTTGTTCAACTCCGGCTGCGCACCGGAGAAGCTGTTTTTTGGGGAAGCGCAAGGCGCGGCGACAAGGCGCAAGGACAAGCTCAACGATGTCTGGCCGGCGGCCACCGCAGCGCGGAGACTATGCGGCGGTTGACGCGCCCCGCCGCAAAAGCACGGAACCCCGGAGCTGGCAGTAATGGCAAACGTCCTCAATTCCGAACCCGAGAGCATAACCCTGAATACCGAATTGGAACTCCCAACGCTCGAGCCTGCGACGGAGCTGGAACAGCCGTCGTTCGAACCCACGTCCAACCCTGAGAACGCCGAAGCCACCGAAGTTTCGACGATGGACGCCGATGCCCCCCATGAACCGCACGCGCAGGCGGCGACCGAAACCGCGCCCGCCGCCGCTGACAACGCGCCGACGATAGCGCCCGGGGAGAATGCGGCCGAAGGCCCTTCAGCAGTCGAGGCCCGCTCCGCGCCACCCACTGCCCATCCGGCAGGTCCCGAGTCTGGCGACGATTTTTCCGCCGCCCTCGAAGCCTTCGAGCGCGAGCAGGCCGCCGAAGCGGCCGCGGTGGAAGCCTATGGCGACAAGCTCGTTCCTGGCGTGGTGCTCAAGCAGAGCGAGAAGTACCTGGTGGTGGACGTCGGGCTCAAGTCGGAGGGGCTTGTCCCGCTCGAGCAGGTTGTGGATCATACCGGCGCGGTCAAGTTTAAACCGGGCGACGTGATCGATGTGGTCATCGAGCGCGAGGAGCCGGAGGGCGGGTACCTGGTGAGCTACGAGCGGGCGCAGCGCCTGCGCGTATGGGACACCATTGAAAAAGCCGCCGCGGATAAAACGCCGCTGACGGGCGCCGTGGTAAGCCGCGTCAAGGGCGGTCTGACCGTGGATATCGGCATTAAAGCGTTCCTGCCTGGGTCTCAGCTTGAAATCCGCCCCGTGCGCAACCTGGACGGCTACCTCGGGCAGCAGATCGAGGTCCGGGTCATCAAGCTCAACAAGAAGCGCGGCAACGTGGTGGTCAGCCGCAAGGAGATCCTGGAAGAGGAGCAGAACGCCAAGCGCACCGCGACCATGGAGCATTTGTGCGAGGGCGCGGTGCTCACCGGCACGGTGAAAAACATTACCGATTATGGCGCGTTTGTCGATCTCGGGGGGATTGACGGCCTGCTGCATATCACCGACATGAGCTGGGGACGGCTCACGCATCCGCGCGACCTGGTGAACGTGGGCGACGAAATCCAGGTAAAGGTCCTCAAGTTCGACAAAGAAAAGCAGCGGGTCTCGCTGGGATTCAAACAGTTAACGCCCGATCCGTGGCTCGACGCCGCCGAGCGCTATCCGGTGGGGGCCAGGGTGCATGGCCGGATTCTTTCGGTGACCGATTACGGCGCGTTTGTGGAGCTGGAGCAAGGCATCGAGGGTTTGGTGCATCTCTCCGAAATGACCTGGTCGAAGCGCCTGAAACACCCCTCCAAGCTGGTCAAGCCCGGGGATGAAGTGGACACCGTGGTTCTGAGCGTGAACCCTTCCGACCGGCGCATCTCGTTGGGCATGAAGCAGTTGCTGGAAAATCCCTGGGAGAACCTGAGCGAGCGCTATCCCACCGGCACAGTGGTCGAGGGCCGGGTGCGCAACCTGACCGATTTTGGCGCCTTCGTCGAGATCGAAGACGGAATCGACGGCTTGGTGCACGTTTCGAACCTGAGCTGGACCAAACGCGTCAAACACCCCTCCGAAGTGGTGAAAAAGGGCGAAAAGGTGAAGGCGGTGGTGCTCGGCGTCGAGCCGCAGAACCGGCGCCTGAGCCTGGGCATCAAGCAGTTACAGCCCGATGTGTGGGAAACCTTCTTCGCCACGCATCGCGTCGGCGACGTGGTGCATGGCAAGGTGTTGCGCACCGCGCAGTTCGGGGCTTTTGTCGAAATTGCCGATGGCGTGGAGGGATTGTGCCACGTCTCCGAAATCGGGGACGAACCCGGCGGCGGCCACGCCAAGCTCGAACAAGGGACCGAGCACGATTTCAAGATCATCAAAATCAACGTGGAAGAAAAGAAAGTGGGCTTAAGCCTGCGCGCTGTGGGTCGCGAAGCCAGCCGGGCGCAGGTGGAAGGCTACAAGGCCGACAGCCACAAACATCCTGTCTCCAGTTCCACCACGACTCTTGGCGATCTGATCAATTGGCGGAAGAGCGAGCGGTAGATCTCTGCCGGCGTACTACGTCTGGTCCGGAATATTCCTGCGCGCGCCCAAAGTCAATGAGGTGGGGAATGCCGTTCCGATCGACAAGGACATTGGAGAAACTCAGGTCGCCGTGCACGATGCGGCCCTGAAGAAATAGCACAAGGCCGCGCAGAGCGGGCGTATGATACCGGCTATTGTGTCCAAGGAAAGAAAAGTCTGCCGGCAGTAGTTGTATATAGTCATTCCGTCGATGTAGTCCATCGCGTACCAGGAAATGCCACTCGTTGCGATGCTGAATTCGCGAATTCCCGGAATGTAGGGGCAAGAAAGACGGGAGAGCAACAAAATCGATTCACTCAACCAGCCAGAAATCCAGTTCTGGACGAGTCAACCACCAATGTGAAGATCATCCAGAAATCAACACTCGGCCCTGCTTTCGAAGGAGATGATGCTGAATTTTCTCTCAAATGGCGAATGGCTGGCTTCGATTGTAGAGAATGCGCCGCCTTCCCAGCTTGCGTCAAGCAGCGTTGGCGCGCCCACGATCGATGAGGTTCCTCCGCCTCTGAAGGCGGAGGCGGACATGCAAGCGGCTACATGCTCGACCGGCAGGTGGACACCAACGGACGATCAGTGTGTTGTTTGCGCCAAAGGCGAAATCGAAGCGAGGGTTCACGTCTAACCGCGACTGGGGATTGGCTACCGCTTCCGTGAAATTATAGGTACTGCCGCTCGAGTTGAGGAGCTCCGCGTCTATGATCGAATTCGATTCGTTATCGCGACGAAAAGCGTTCACAAACCAGGAAACGCTCTTGCCTAGAGAGCCGCTCGCATTACCGTTCAGAAAGGTCGAATAGTAGGGAGGCTCATTGATCACAAAGGGATTCACTCAGGGTCGTCAGGATGACAGGGTGCAATGGGAAGCGGCGCGGCGGAGGCGAAACTGCCCGCATTATGGTGGGCGTGAAATTTAGAGTCGCGACGCTGGCGTATGGAATAATCGCCCGGTGAACCCTGCCGTTTCCGCTCATGACTGGTATTTGCTGGCCTGTGTCGCCGGGGCCGTCCTGCTGCTTCTGGTTCTGGTGATGCGTTTTCGCCTGCACGCCGCGGTCGGTTTGGCCACGGTGGCGTTCGCTCTGGGCATTGCGTCCGGCATGCCTCTGAAGCAGGTTCCGTTGTCGTTTACCGCGGGCGTGGGGAGCATGATGGGCCATATCGCCATCATCCTGGCGATGGGCGCCATTCTCGGCCAGCTCCTGGCGAGCTCGGGCGCCGGCGCCGCGCTGGGCAAGGCCTTGGTCGAGGGATTCGGCCCGGCAGGCATGCCCTGGGCGCTGCTCGCGCTGGGCATTTTGGTGGGACTGCCGGTGTTCTTCGAGGTGGGCCTGGTTCTGCTGATGCCCATCATCGTGGACGCGGCCCGCCGCACTGGCAGACCCCCCGCGCTGGTGGGGCTGCCGGTTCTGGCGGGGCTTTCGATCATGCACGGCCTGGTTCCTCCCCATCCGGGAGCGATGTTGAGCGCCACGGTGTACCACGCCGACGTGGGACGCACGATTCTCTGGGGTCTGGTGGTGGGCATTCCCACCGCCGCGCTCGCTGGACCGGTGCTGGAACGGTTGTTAACGCGGCGCTGGCGGCGCCACCAGGGCCACTCCGTCATGGAGGGATTCGCACCGCCGGCTGTCGGCGGGGCGGAGTTGGAAACCGCTCCGGATGAAACGGCGCTTGGTGCGCCCTCGCCCGCGGGGGCGGTCGGCGCCGTGGTGGCCATTCTGCTGCCCGTCGCGCTGATCTTCGCCGGCAGTTGGGCCGATTCGGTGGCTTCGCCGGGAAGCTGGACCAACCGGATTCTTCATTTCGCCGGCTACCCTGACGCCGCGATGCTCATCGGCGCGCTGGTGGCT
>JASHUH010000534.1 GCA_030040115.1 Acidobacteriaceae bacterium
CCTCGCTCTCCCTGAAAATTGAGAACCCGCCTTTTATGGCGCTTGTTATCGAGGCCATAGGGCAGGGGCCGCTTGGCAGTCCTGCAATCTCCATCGCCCACTACGGCGAGCAGAACGGCGACCTCATGCGCGACCCGGAGATGTGTTTCGAGTTATCGAAACCGCCGCTGTGCAGCCTTGAGCTAGTGGCCTACTACTGGCGCAACGACTACACGGGCATCGAGCAGTATTCCCGCTATACCGACGGAGCCAATTACGTTTTTGTTCCCGGCCTCTACGAAGAACACCGCAGGCTTGCGCGGCTATGGGACAGGAATATCCGCGTTCAGGGCTTTTTAGAAGCGTTCACGGACAAGTCGATTCGTGGCTAGTCCGCTCCCTCGGAGCGGATACAGCCAGTGTCCGCTCCGCTTCCATTCATCCTCAACCGCTCGAAAGGAGCTATCGTCATGTCTGCAAATACTGTCCATGTCAACACCACCGAGTACCGCAACCTGCCGCTCGCCGTGCTCACCGAATCCACCGCTAACCCGCGCCGCACCTTTGACGAAGCCGCGTTGAAAGAACTTGCATCCTCCATTCGCGCTCAGGGGGTTCTTTCGCCCTTACTGGTACGTCCGCTGAATGAACGCAGCTTTGAGATCGTGGCCGGGGCGCGACGGTTCCGCGCCGCGCAGATGGCCGAAATCTCCACCGTGCCCGTCCGCATCGTACAACTCGACGATGCTCAGGCCATCGAAATGTCTATTGTCGAAAACCTCCAGCGGAAAGACGTGCATCCGCTGGAAGAGACGCAGGGCTTTCGTGCTTTACTCAATCTGGACTCGCCCAAGTACAGCGTGGAGCAGATTGGCGCGAAATGTGGCAAGCATCCGGGGTATGTGCTTTCAAGGGTTCGCTTGACCGAGCTTGTCCCCGCCGCCGTCGAAGCCTTCTCGAAAGATGAGATTGGCGTAGGTCACGCGCTGCTATTGGCGAAACTCCAGCCCGCGCAGCAGGAAGAAGCCTTGCCCCATTGCTTCCGCGAGGATTGGTCGAACGGCAGCAAGGCGAAGCGTATCTTGCTTCCAGTGCGGCAGCTTCAGGCTTGGATTGGGCAGAATGTTTTGCTCATCCTCAAAGATGCGCCGTTCAGCAAGCGGGACGCACAGCTTGTTCCAGCGGCGGGCAGTTGCCTTGACTGCCCCAAGCGCACAGGGCATAACAAGCTGCTATTCTCTGACCTCAGCGGGAGCGGGGATGCGTGTTCGGACCCGGCCTGCTACGCGGCCAAACTGGACGCGCATGTAAAGAAGGCCATTGCCGACAAACCCAGGCTGGTACAGATCACCACCGCTTACGGCAAACCCGCCGAAGGCAGTCCGATTGTTCCGCGCAATCAGTATGTTGAAATCCGGCAGGAGAAGCCGCAGAACAAGTACCAGCAAGCCGCGCCGGAATACAAGCCGTGCAAGCACACAACGGATGCGATCATCGCGGAAGGCATCGGTAAAGGCACAATTCACAAAGTATGCGCCGACCCTAACTGCCCGATTCATCGTCCGAAGAAACAGCCGTCAAAGGCCGATGCTTCATTCAAAGCGGAGCAGGAAAAGCACCGCCGCCAGGAAGCTATTGCCAACGCTACCGGCCTGCGTGTATTGGCCGCAATCAGTAAGGCCGTCCCCGTCCGGTTGATGAAACGCGACCTGCTGTTCATCCTTGATAAGCTGACCGGCCTCATGGATGAAAACCGTCTTACCGCTTTGGCGCGGCAGCATGACATCCGGCAGAAGCGGGACGATGGAGGTATTGCCAAGACCTTCGCTGCATTCCTTCGCCATACCGATGAAGGAACGCTCTCACGCTTACTGGTAGAGGCGGCGATTCTGTTGGCCGCTTCGCGGGCGAATCCGGCAGGTGTTCTGCGCGATGCTGCCAGCGCGTACAAGGTAGACACCGACGCTATCGCTCTTACGGTGAAGCAGGAGTTTGCGGCAAAAGAGAAGGCACAGGCGGCGAAGAAGTCCGCAGCAAAGGCCAAGCCGGTAAAGAAAGCCAGGGCTGCATAGCTATCAGCCATCTATCTTTCAGGAGCCTGCCGCCGGCAGGCTCTTTTTTTGCCCGTCTGCCCGCCCTCCAGTCGTGCCGGCGCCTTCGGCGCCGGACCTGTTTCGCCCCACCCGACGGGCCGAACCGATAGAGGCAGATCAACGTGAGTTGCAATCCGGCCTTTATTCCAATTAACGATTGCGTTTTTTCCCGAACCTGGAAGCCGCCTGCTGCGAAGAACGGCCTGTTTCGACTTTCGCTGAAACGGCCAGCAGCTCGGCCATCGTGCTGGGAGGATTTCCTGAATCGAGCATTGCGCGGAAGACTGCATAAGGATCGGTTTTTGATCCCGCCTTACGCAGAGTGCCCTCGTCATTGACCCACGCATAGACGATCACTTTCTCTTTGCTGGAAAAACGATAGAAAAGGCGGTATCGTTCGTGGAACTTTGCGCGGAACCAGTGACGGTTATCCACGCCGAGCGTGTTGCCCTGCCGGAACTCAGCCGCATTCGGATCGCGGGGAATAATTTCTCGAATATAGCGATTGATTGTTGCCAGGAGCTTGGTCGCGGGCTGTTCTTTGTATCCTGCCGGGTCTTTCGCTTGTAAGGCTTCTACCTGGGCCGTGAGCTTTTCCAGTTGTTGCTGGAAGAGTGGATGGAAATAGAGTGTCCAGCCATTGACCTCCATCAGAGCAGGCTTTCCTCTCCCAGAGATTCATCATGCGCGACAGCAACCCCGTCCACCAGACGATCGATCCGCTGGGCCAGATCACGGCTCATCGGTTGGATCGTCTCAGGTGCTTTGGCAATATCGCTTGCCAGGAAAGCGAGGAACGATGCCATCACAGGATCAGCGCGTTCCGTTACCGGCTCGGCAACGGAAACCAGCATTCGCCCCGGAGCGATCACCTGGGCTTTGACCTCTCCCGCAAATTCGGGATGGCTCTTGAAGAGAGCGCGGTCAAAGCGAAAACCGAAGGAATTTCCCGTCCGCGTCTGCTTACCGCGATACTCGGTCCCTGTGGGTTTTTCCGTGGCACGAATCGGCTTGGTTTTGGTGGCTGGCATCCTCATCCTCCAGTCTTATGTTAGCACATTTGTGCTTACCATCTGCCGGTCCGATAGCGGTCCAATAAGCATTCCCCAGTGGTCCAAATAGGCACTTTGGGAGCCATCCGTGCCTTGTGTTTTCAATCAGTTACGGTCTTTGGCGAGACTTTCACGGCGATAACACGGGTTCAAATCCCGTCGGGGACGCCAAGAAAACAAATAACTTGCAAGATTCGGGCCGAAAAAACCTGGGTTTGAAAAAGTTCGATAAGAAGTTCCACTTGTGGAAAGCCCGCTCTACTCCTCATCGCCTTCGCCCTCCACAGTCCCCATGATCTGGCGCACTACCCGGCTGTGAGCAGTCCGCCTGATCACGGTGATGCCTGCGTATACACGTCCATCGTCACCTTGAAGGTGGCGTGGCGGAGTGTTTCCTGGATCGTCTTCACATTCTCTCCGTTTTCGTTCATCAGGGTGCCCAGGCTGTGGCGCAGTGTATGCCAGCCAACCGGCTCCTTGATCTTCAGGTCGTCCTTCAGAATCGGCTTGAGGCAGACCCGATAAATCGAGTTTGGCCAGTATGGTTGTTTGCCCTTCTTCGCTGGACTGGCGAAGATCCAGTCGTCGTCCTGGTTGTAGGCACAACGAAGCGCCATGCCCATAGAATTTCCGCGACCGCTGCATCGATGGGAACTGGTTTTCTCGAAGCCTCGGTCTTACAGCGTTCGATCCGTTGCTTGACCACATCGCGGGTTACGCGAAGTTCGAGTTTCTCGAAATCGACATCCTCCCATTTCAGCCCGAGAATCTCCCCGACGCGAAGGCCGGTGGATGCGCCAAGCAGGACTGCCGTCTTGGGAAGGTCCACCAGCTTGTCCAGCAGCTCCTTCAATTGCTGCGGAGCGAGGATGGTGGGGATTTGGGAACGCTTGGCGCTCTGCCGCACGTGGCGGATGGGATTGTGCGTCATCCACTCCCATCGCTGTGCGTGACTGTACAGTGCGCTCATGATGTTCCTGATCTTTGCCCTCGATCCTTTCGGCAGGGGCAGCGATTTCAGCCATTGCTCCACCTGGACCGGCTTTATTTCCGTTAGCCGGTACGAGCGCCAGCGCGGCAAAATCCACTTCGTCAAATAACCCTGATAAGTGAACTGGGTCGAATACGCTTCCATGTTTCGTCGTCTCCGGCCTCGCTGCCCGGCGGTCTCGTGCCATGCACGATGTCGGGCAGCTCGTGCTGCCTGTAGTGCTCGACCAGCTTCTCGAAGCTGATGGCTTGCAACTTCTGTCGCGGGGTTTGTTCGTTAATTTCCAACCGCAACGCGTCGGCGGCCTTCTCGGCTTCGGCCTCGGTCTTGAACTCATCGACCGTGCCAATCACTGCCTTGCGATACCGTTTGGTTCCGTCCAGCTGGACTTCGTACCAGCGGAAGACCCATACGGTCTCGCCCGTTCTTTGGCGCTTTTCACGCTGCAGACTTCCTCGTTGATGTCGCACTCGCCTCGTGTTCCTCTCCTCTCGTTGGCGAGCAAGATTGGCCTGCATTCAGGGTAGTGGACGCGGGCCGGCTCCGCCAGCCGTTCGTTTCGGCGGGCGACCCGTTCTCAAACTCGTGAGAAATCCACTCATCGATTACAGAGGCGCGGAACCGCCAGAATTTCCCGACATGGACGCCGCGGACTAGGCCGTGCCGCGCATATTTCTGGAGAGTCTTGGGGGCAACCCCAATCATCGCGGCAGCCTTGTCGCTGTCGATCAATGGCTCGGGAACCTTACGCTTGCGGGACCTTGGAGACCTTCTCTCTTCCGTTTGGGTCGGGACCATGCTCAAACCTCCAATGGGGAACGCAGAGCGCCGAAACGGTCCGTACGCCCCTGTGCAAAACCTGCACCAATCGTGGATTTCGTGTCCAATAACTTTTTGTCTTTCCGTTATGACTTTTTGTCCACTGAGGCTCAGTGCGTTACAAACCGTGGGCGTACCTCATCATTAATCGGGAGGTCAGGCAACGTTTTTTCCAAAATCCGCATAGCCCATTACAAGCTGTTCAACGAAATCATGAAAAGATACGCATTCTTCCAGCAATTTCAACGTTCGACTCCCGCTGTTCCGGGCGAACGCTAGACCTGAGAAAGTCGATCTTCCCTCCCCACCTGCCTTGGTGTCATGCAGAGGGAGTCTGCGTGCCAAGCAGGTGGGCCATGCCTTTTTCCAAACGTCAGCACCGCAAGGCGGCCGTGTCGGCAGACACGCTGCGAATTCGCGATTTCGCGCTCCTCGTCTCTCTGAAGGAAACAGGCAATCTCACGCTGGCCGCGCAGCGCGTCGGAATCTCCGAGTCGGCTGCGTCGAAGCAGCTCAAGGCCATCCAACGCCGCGTGAAAATGCCGCTCTACGAATCGAATAACGGGGCCGACAAACTGACTGCCGCGGCACGCGCCTTGCTTCCTGCGGCGGCGGACATCGTTCACGCCTACCATCGGGGAATGCACGATGCTCAGGAGGCCCGACATGGCGGGCAGCACATTCTGCGAATCGGAGCATCCTCGTTTCTTCCGGGGCGCTGGCATCGCCTCCTCGAGTCCGTTGAAATGCGCCTCTATCGTAATGTCAGACCACAACTCGACTTGGCTAACACCGAGCAATTGCTTCTGGCGCTCCAAAGACACGATCTTGACGTTGCGCTTGTGATCTTCCCGCCGCAAAATGGAAAGCTCACAAGCCGGTGTGTGGCGAAGAGCCCTTTCATGATCGTTTTTCGCAAAGGGCACCCGCTTGCCGGGCGCCAGTTGGTGAGCCTGACGGAGGTCGTGTCCTATCCCTGGGTCTTCTTTCACAAGAGCGACCACCCGTGGCTGCACGACCTGATTCTGCGCCGCGCTGAGACCGCTGGCGACGGAGTGAGAATCCGGCACCGCGTAAACCACTACGATCACGTCCCACGGCTCCTCACGGACGACAGGGTGCTGGCATGGCTGACCCCGTCTGGCGCTGAGCGCATCGCCCGTCCGGGCCTTGTGGCAAGACCGCTCGATGACCCGAAAATCTGCCTGGAAACACACCTCGCCGTACTGACCGACATGCGTCGCCGGTTGTCGCCGAATACTTCCGATGCTTCCTGGCGCAACTCGAAGAGGATCACTCGCCGGTTCAGTTGAGGTTGCCGCTAGCGGGAACCCTCGTGAATCAAAGCTGGAACGAAGACAGAAGAGTGCTCAAGGCATCCGCATAGCGGACCTTAGAAGTCGTACCCAGGGAGAGTACAGCCGCCGTGATGGGGGCACTCTGAAGCGAGCAAATCGAAGTTACGCTCAAACGATCTGTACTCGCGGTAGTTCTCGACTACGACTGTCAGCATCCAGGAACAGACTCCCGCGAAGAGGATCAGGGCCGTCCACTGTTTAACGGATCGGGATTTCCGCATGGCCGCGTCCATAGCCCCATTTTCCGCCGGATCATGCCAGACCTCAAATCGCGGACGCTCATGGGCCAGTTGACACCGGCAACACCATCGGATATCACAAGAAGCCTGCGGTGGATCACCTGTTGCTTTCCCAATGGAAATGTGGCATTCTCCTATTGGTAGCCAAAACGTAAAAGGCAGGGGCGCCAAATTCCATGAAAGCGAAAAAGGACGTACAGCCGGGCACGCTCGCCTTGATGGTGTTGAAAACCCTCGACGTACTCGGACCGTTACACGGGTATGGCATAGCCCGACGCATCGAGCAGATCAGTGGTGATCTGCTTTTCGTGAACCAAGGCACTCTGTATCCCGTACTTCTGAGGTTGGAGCAGGAAGGTGCGGTCGACTCGGACTGGGGGCCATCGGAGAACAACAGGAGGGCCCGCTTTTATCGCTTGACCCGCGCCGGACGCAAGCTTCTTGATGCAGAAAAGCGCGACTGGGAAAAAACGGCAGCGATTATTGCTCGCTTCTTTGAGGTCAAGGCGGAGGATCTGGTATGAGGGCACTCAAGAGGTTTCTCGTCCGCCTGCGGAACGTTTCCACCGGCCGCAGCGGCGACGAGCGGTTGCGAGAAGAGCTCGAAGAGCATGTGGCAATGCAAACAGAGGAGAACATCCGTGCAGGGATGCTTCCAATGCAAGCCCGTCGCCAGGCCCGGCTGACGCTCGGAGGCGTCGAATCGGTCCGTGATGAGTGCCACGCCGTGGAAGGGCTGCCAGGGCTTGAGTCCCTGATGCAGGATGTTCGCTTCGCTCTTCGTCAGATGATCAAATCCCCGGCATTTGTTGCGATAGCGGTCCTGACGCTATCTCTTGGCATCGGCGCCAATACCGCAATCATCAGTATCGTGAACGCGGTCCTGCTCCATCCTGCGGGTGTAAGAAATCCGAATCAGGTCGCCGTTTTGCATACCCGCTATACAAAATTATCGCTGGATATGGCTTACATATCCACACCCACATACACTACGGCCCTTTCACTGACCCGACTAGTGGAAGCTGGCGCCCTCCAGCGGTACGACAGCTTCAACATCAGGAACAATGGCGAGGCGGAACACGTTTCCGCGGCCCGAGTGTCCTCACAGTGGTTCCAGGTTTACGGAGCGGGGCCGATCCTAGGTCGAACTTTTACATCTACGGAAGATCAGCCCAATGCCGGACATGTAGTCGTTCTCAGTTACGGCTTCTGGCAGCGTTTTTTTGGCGGGCGGAGCGATGTTGTCGGGCAGACACTGATGCTCGACCAGGCATCCTATCGCATCATCGGGGTGATGCGCAGTGACTTCGCCTGGCCAAGGCGTTGCGAAGTATGGGTTCCCATTGCTCTGCCTCCCGAGGCGTTCGCGCCACATCATGACTTCGATGAGTGGTATCAGGCTGTAGTGCGGCTGCGACCCGATGTTTCGGTGCAACAGCTCAACGCGGCTCTTTCTGCCACAATGTGGAGCGAATTGCGGCGCTCAGGTGGTGCCAACGACGCGAGGAGC
>JASHUH010000535.1 GCA_030040115.1 Acidobacteriaceae bacterium
TTTCGAATGTGCTCGGTGGTGCAGATATGCTGAAAATACGCCCGGCGGAAACACCCGGAAAGACACAGGCGCTTTGCGATTCCCGTCAGAAGAAATCGCCCAAGTCCATGTTCAAGTATCGCTTGAGCAGGTCCGGCCGCATGCAGGACAATGCTTCCTTCTAATATACAGAAAAATGAATTTCCTCGCAGAACTGCGTTCCACCAAATGGTTTGCCCTGTCGCGCCCGCCCCGCCGCGTTCGATAGTGTATTTTGGAATGTATACTTTATGCCTGGCGGATCGACCACGCGCGATGCAGTCCTCGTCACCGGCGGCGCAGGCTTTATCGGCTCCAACTTCATCCTAACCTGGCTCCAATCCACCCGCTCGCCCATTGTCAATCTCGACTTGCTTACCTACGCTGGTAACGCCGCCAATCTTGCCGCGCTCGAAAGCGACCCCTGCTACACCTTCGTCCGCGGCGACATTTGCGACTCTGAACGGATCGCCGCACTGCTCCGCGAGCACCGGCCCCGCGCCATCGTCCACTTCGCCGCGGAAAGCCACGTGGACCGCTCCATCGTCGCTCCCGACGCCTTCATCCGCACCAACGTGCACGGAACTTTCGTCCTCCTCGAGCAGGCAAGGCTTTACTGGTCTTCGCTCAGTTCCGCCGGCCGCGCCGCCTTCCGCTTTCTCCACGTCTCCACGGACGAGGTTTACGGCTCGCTCGGCGCTGGTGATCCCGCTTTTTGCGAAACCACGCCTTACGCGCCAAACAGTCCCTATGCGGCCTCCAAGGCCGGTTCCGATCACTTGGCGCGCGCCTATTACCACACCTGGGGCCTGCCCGTGCTCACCACCAACTGCTCGAACAATTATGGCCCCTTTCAATTCCCTGAGAAACTCATCCCCCTCATGATTCTCAACGCCCTTGAGGGCAAATCCCTCCCTGTCTACGGCGACGGCAAAAACGTGCGCGACTGGCTCTTCGTCGAAGACCACTGCGCCGCCATCCGCGCCGTTCTTGAGGACGGCCAGCCCGGCGCGACCTACAATATCGGTGGCAATAGCGAACGCGCCAACATCGACGTGGTCACCGCCATTTGCGATCTCGTCGACGAGATGCGTCCTTGCTCCGACGACGCCTCGCGCCGCAAATTGATCACTTACGTCGAAGACCGGCCCGGTCACGACCGTCGCTACGCTATCGACGCCCGCAAAATCGCCCGCGAGCTGGGCTGGACGCCCGCCCAACCTTTCGAAGCCGGGCTGCGTAAAACCGTGCGCTGGTATCTTGATAACGCCGCCTGGGTTTCCAGCGTCCGCACCGGCGCCTATCGCGAATGGATTGCCCAAAACTATGCGGAGCGGCTCGCACTATGAAAGGCATCATTCTCGCCGGTGGCTCGGGCACCCGCCTCTATCCCGTCACCCACGTCGTTTCCAAGCAGCTCTTGCCGGTCTACAACAAGCCCATGGTCTATTACCCGCTGAGCACGCTCATGCTCGCTGGGCTGCGTGAAATTCTGCTCATCTCCACGCCCCAGGACACCAGCCGCTTCGCCGATCTGCTCGGCGATGGCCACCGCTGGGGTATCGACATCCAATACGCAGTCCAACCTCGCCCCGAAGGCCTGGCGCAAGCCTTTCTGATCGGCCGCGACTTTGTCGCCGACCGACCCAGCGCGCTGATCCTCGGCGACAACATCTTCTACGGTCAGGGATTTTCCCGTCAGCTCCAGGCCGCCGCCAGCCTTACCGAGGGCGCCACCGTCTTCGCCTACCCGGTTGAAGACCCGCATCGCTATGGCGTAGTCGAATTCGACGCCCAGGGCCGCGCCGTGAGCCTCGAAGAGAAGCCCCAAAATCCCAAGTCGCGCTACGCCGTCACCGGCCTCTATTTTTACGATTGCGAGGTGGCCGCGTTCGCTGCTTCGCTCCGGCCCTCGCCGCGCGGCGAGCTCGAAATCACCGACCTGAACCGTCTTTACCTCAAGGGCGGCAAGCTCAATGTGGAAATCATGAGCCGCGGTATGGCCTGGCTCGATACCGGCACGCACGACTCGCTCCTTGAAGCCTCGCTTTTTGTCCACACCATTGAGCGTCGCCAGGGGCTCGATATCGCCTGCCCGGAAGAGATTGCATACCGACTCGGCTTCATCACTGCCGAGCAGTTGGAGAGTCTCGCCGCTCCCATTACGAAAAGTAGCTACGGCCAATATCTCCAGGCTCTCCTGCGCGAACCCTACTTTGCCGCCAGTCCATCGGAGCCCTGAGAAGGTCGGCGCTTCTTCGCGGGATCATCCGCCGCAAAACGAAAAAGCAGGCTCGCATGGCGCGAACCTGCTCTGTTTGCGGTTGGTTTGGCTGTCGAGCCGAAGCTCGTTCTTTGCTTATTGCCCGTTTGGTTGTCCTGCGGACGCGGAGTTTTGCGGACCATTTTCAGAGCTCTGGTTCGATAGCAACTGCACTTGCACGCGCCGGTTTTTCAGCCGGCCCGCGGAGGTGTTGTCGGGCGCCACCTGCACGTCCTTGCCAACCCCGATCAGGTAAAAGCGGCGCGCGGGAACGTTGTATTTGCTGGCCAGGTACTGCACCACGGCGTCAGCGCGGCGCTGGCTCAACTCGTAGTTATACTGGGCGGGACCGGTGGTGTCGGTGCCGCCGGTGACCTCGAGTATGTAATTCTTTGCCGAGTTGAGCTGGGCGCCGAAGGTGTCCAACTGCTGTTTGTCGTCCGCCGTCAGGACGGATTTATCGAAGCCGAACGTCACCGTGACGTTAGCCACTTGCTTGTAGTTGTCCAGGTTTTTCACCACTTCGTCGAGGGAATCGGCGCGCTGGGCCACATTGTTGGCCGCGTTGTCGGCTTGATTGGCGGCCTGGTTGGCCTGCTGCGCATTCTGGTTAGCCGTATCCGCCGATTGTTGCGCCTGATGGATCCCGGCTTGCGCCCGCTGATCGACGTCGTGAATGTCACGCTCGTTTTCCGCCGTCTTCTGGTCCAGTTCTCCCGCATGAGTGACCAGCGGCGCCGTCTGGTTGCGCACATACTTCTTGGTGGCGCACCCGGTCACACCGAAGATCACCGTAGCTCCGGCCGCCAATACGAATCCAAATCGATGCATCCTCATTTTGTCTCCTCCTCCGCCGGCTGTGGCAACCCGCCGCTGCCCGCAGAAGCAGTGTTTAACCTTGAAGGTTGAGCATTCACCATGCCAACCGGGTTTTGCAGCTCAAGCCCAATAAGCGCAGGGAGTTGGCTCGCCATCCGCGACAAATTTACACCGGTTTTGCCTGTGTATTTTTTACACTATCCGGTAAGCTTTGCTTGAACTTGGCCCCCCAAACTGAAGGCGAGTCGCGGCGCGTCCGTCTCCCGGCCGATCCCCGAAAACCGCTATTCTAAGAGTTGGCCTTCGCGGCCAAAAAGTTGTATGGATCTCTCGGAAAAAATTCGCACTCTGCCCACCCAGCCGGGCGTCTATCTCTACAAAAACGCCGAGGGAACAGCAATCTATGTGGGCAAGGCCAAGAATCTGCGCGCAAGGGTGCGATCATACCTGCTAGACGCCTCGCAGGCTAACGCCAAAACCGGCTCGCTGATGCGCGAGGCCGTGGATCTCGATTACATTCTCGTCGCCAACGAGCACGAAGCGCTGGCCCTTGAAAACAACCTCATCAAGCAGCGCAAGCCGCGCTTCAACATCCTGTTGCGCGACGACAAAACCTATCCGTACGTCAAGCTGACCCTGGCCGACCGTTTCCCCAAGGTTTTTGTCACCCGGCGGCTGCGCAAGGACGGCTCCGCCTATTACGGCCCTTATTTTCCGGGCAATCTGGCCTATCGCGTGGCCGAGCTGATCCATCGCAGTTTTCTTTTACCCAGCTGCAAGGTCGATCTCTCGCGCTATCACGTCCGCGCGTGTTTGCAGTATTACATTCACCGCTGCCTCGGCCCCTGCGTCGAAGGCCTCACCACGCCCGACGCCTACAAGCAGGCCGTGCGCGACGCGCAGATGTTTCTCGAAGGCCGCCACGCG
>JASHUH010000536.1 GCA_030040115.1 Acidobacteriaceae bacterium
CGAAATCGCCCAGGACCTCGGTTACATCGAGGCGCCTCCGGGGCTCATCGTCAATCCCGGCCAGGTGCGCGATTATCCGCCGGAGCAGATGCTGGTGCTCATCAGCGGCACGCAGGGCGAGCCCATGAGCGCGCTCAGCCGCGCCGCCGTGGACAACCACAAGCACGCGCGCATCGAGCCTGGCGACACGGTGGTGCTCAGTTCGCGCATCATTCCCGGCAACGAGAAAGCCATCTTCCGGGTCATCGATCATCTCAGCCGCCGCGAGGCCACCGTCATCTACGACGACGGTCAGCATGGGCTGATTCATGTGAGCGGCCACGGCAGCCAGGAGGAGATGCGGCTGCTTATCAATTTGGTGCGGCCCAAGTTTTTCATCCCGATCCACGGCGACTACCGCTATCTGAGCAAGCACGCCCGGGTGGCCATGGAAACCGGCGCCGTGGAGCACGCCATCGTCATGGAGGATGGCGAAGTCCTCGAGCTCGACGCAGACGACGCGCGCAAAAGGGAGAAGGTGACGGCAGGACGGATTCTCATCGATTCGGGCTCGTCGATCGATGTTGTCGAGGATCTCGTCATTCGCGACCGGCGCATTCTGTCGGAAGACGGCATCGTGCTCACCGTGCTGGCCATCAACAAGAAGACCGGCAAGGTGGAGCGCGCGCCGGAGATCATCATGCGCGGATTCGGCGGCTCCGACGTTACCGATCAGGCGCGCGAAGTGGTGCTGAAGACGCTGGACGGCCTCAATATCGAGCAGAAATCGGACTACGGCATGGTGAACGAAAAAGTGCGCGTAGAACTGAAGAAGCTGATTCAGAAGTCCACCGGCCGGCGCCCGATGATTATGCCGGTCATCCTGGAAATTTAGAGCGCTGCGATGCGCCTTCACTTCGGGGGCGGGAGCCGTACTGGCCCGATGCGCGACAGACCGTTGACTGAAGCTGGCGGCAATGTGAAAGGCTGCACCTTATACAGATTCTTTCCCTTGCGAATCATCGCCACGGGAACGGGCGCGCGGCAGGTCTTTCCGTGAAAAACTTTCGCGAACAGCCAGTCGCCTAGGCGGCGATCGCAAATTTGCGGCCGATCCCGCCAAAATTCGGGCGTCAACTGGCAATGAATGTGCAGATGACCCAATTGCAGTTCCACGCCGTCCGTGCTTCGGGGAAAGTTGCGCCGCACGTTTCGCGGCCCGATGTAGAGTCCGGTCACGTCGCGGCCTTCGCTGAGCGTCCTCACCACCATGACTTTGCTCCAATATCCGAATGAAACCAAATTCCCAGGCGGAAACGAGGCAAGGCGTGCGCCAGCAGCATAGCGCGCTGCGGCTTTTCGTCCGTCGGCGCGCCATCATTTTGCGAGCATAGTGATACTGCTTCGCGAAGTTGTCAAGGAAATTTGGCGCTTGCCGTTGGCCGGGACTGCACCAAGGCCGCGATCCGGTGAGAATTGGCCTCCGCCGTGTCAATCTCCAAAAGCTGTCACGCCGCGGGCGCCGTTGGCGGGATGCCCCGAAAGCAGGCGTTGCCCACTCGCGGTTGCAGGCCGGGCGTACGCCGCTGTGGAACGATGGGCGTTACGGACGGTGCGCGACCGCTTGCCGATAAACGCCTCGCCCAGATTCAGGCGTGCGTTCCCCTCCAGATCGAGAAAACCGGCATGGCTCTCCTTGCACAGAGTCTGCGCCTCCGGCGAGAGGTAAGGCGCAATCAGCACCGGCGTCGCGGGCTCGTCGCACCGGGCGGCGCCGTCGTGCAGTCTCTGCAAAGCCTCGCGCAGATTCTGTGGTTGCGCATTCTCTTTGACCTCGCACGTCAGGGTGTGGCGATGACCTAGGACGTCAACGTGCGCCACAATGCCAGCGTCTCCCGTCGTCCGCGGCGCCACCTTGATCTCCTTCAGCGTAATCACCGAAACCTGCCCGAGCAGAGCCTGCAGTGCTTCAACGGCGCGTCTTTCCATTTCGCTCATCGTGGGGTTCGTCTTCATCGCCATCTCCCTTCCGTCAACAGGTTGAACGGTTGAGGTTGAACACTTGCGCGCCACATCACCAACTTCGCGCCGCGACGAGCCTAAAATCGACGTTGCACATGCGTCAAAACTAATCGGAGCCCCACCCCGCGGAAGCCGCGCTGTGCCTGGGCTTCGTCGTTCCGTTGAGCGAAGTCGGTCCCAATTTGAACGAGTTTTCCCCCGAGGGGATCATGGCCAGAGGCATCGAACTCCGGCAGGACTTACCGTGGAATTGCTTCGATTCCAGCCACGCGCATAGCCGGGGATCGTGAATCTCCGGCTGGCCGCGCCAAAACTCCGGCGATAGGCCGCATTGGATGCGAAGATGATCCAGTTGCAACTCAATCGCCGCGACATGCTTGGGGAAATATCTCCGCGCGTTGTAGGCGCCCACGCGCAACCCCGTCACTTCGTGTCCTTTGCATTGAGTCTTGACAACCATGTCCCGCCTCCGCTTCAGTTAGCGCCAGATGGAAGCCGATCCTGGGATTGCAGGAACCAGCAATCCGCCGGAAACGAAATCGAAATTCGGTTCGGGTGAAGCGATTGAAAAATCCGAGCCTTCCGCACGTCCTACGCATCGAGGAGGCTCTGTGCACTCAAGTTCCAGGAAATCAAGGGCCCTGCCGGCATGCGGCCTCGCGCTGAGCTCCATCTCAGGAGCGGGGAAAAACTTGCTCGACCGATTACTCAGTGGTGCTATCATGACGGACTCCAGCACCTTAGTCTGTGACCTATATCACAGAATCGAGACCAATCCTTCGCAACGGATAAACCTCGGCCGCCGTTCAAGTCTCTTTTGATCCGAGTTGCTCGCGGCCAACAGGCTTTCGGCCGCTTTTATGATCTGTTTTGGTGGGCGGTGCACGCCGCACCTGCCACTCCGCCTCGTCCGCTCCACCCGGCGAAATTCACTCGAAGGAAGCTGCACGACGATCGAGACACAAAGAGAATCGTGTCGCGCACAACTAACTTTCTATCGAGCGAGATTGGGGGAAATTGCTGGAAGGCCAGGATGTAGACCGCCACGCTTGGCGGCCATCCCGACCGCGTGCGTCTCTTTTCAAACTCACCTGTGGAAATGTTGAATCTTATTGCAACTTTTGTCAAGCCGGATTTGGTAAAAATTCCACAAAAAGCGGGAAAAATTCGCGCTCGGCACGCAGCTTTGCTTACTCCGTCGACCAATGATCTATCGCGTTCTCAGTAAGACGCTTTACCGACGTATCCTCGTATTTACCCCTCATCCATGTTTACCGCCTTGAGCGAAGATTCTCGGTCAGGCGTTTCGAGGGTTGGTCAGTAAAGATCTGTCCGTCGCGGATGTGCACCACGCGGTGGGCAAATTCGGCGATGTCTGATTCGTGGGTGACCAGGACGATGGTGTTCCCGCCGGCATGAAGCTGATCGAATAAAGCCATAATCTCCAGGCCGGTCTTCGAGTCCAGATTCCCTGTAGGCTCGTCGGCAAGGATGATGGAGGGGTGATTCACCAGCGCGCGGGCGATGGCGACGCGCTGCCGCTGTCCTCCGGAAAGCTCATTTGGTTTGTGGTACATGCGCGATTCCAGGCCGACGTCAATCAGTGTCTTCCTGGCGCGCTCGATGCGCTCCGTCGCCGTCGTGCCGTTATAGATAAGGGGCAATTCGACATTGTGCAGCGCCGTAGCGCGGGCCAGCAGGTTGAAGGTCTGGAAGACGAAGCCGATCTCTTTGTTGCGGATGCGCGCCAACTCGTCGTCGTTGAGCTCGCTCACCAATTGGCCATTCAGCCAATAGCGGCCTCTGGATGGAGTATCAAGGCAGCCGATGAGATTCATCAGCGTGGATTTGCCGGAACCGGAGGGCCCCATGATGGCCACGTACTCGTTGCGCCGGATGCGCAGCGAAACCCCACGGAGGGCGTGCACCTGCTGCTCCAACCCCATGTCGTAGGTGCGCCACAGGTCCTCGACAACAATGATGTCGCTGGCCGGGTCGGTCGCGGGCGGCGCCAGCTCTACCGTTCCCGCGCTGTTGAAACTCATCCGAATCTCGTCCTCTTTCCCTTTAGAGTCGGAATGCTGCTATAGGCTGAAAAAATTCTCTGCCCCTCGAGTTCCGCGTTCCAGCCTCTGGGCCCGGTTACGATCCGCCGCCGCTGGTCAACGAAAACGGCTCGGAAGTATCGCGCTTCAGCAACGCGCCTCCTTTGAGAACGCGCAACGTTTTGTAAGGGCCGGTGACGACCTCCTCGCCCGGCGCCAGCCCGGAGAGCACTTCAATATTCGTTGTGCCGGTGATGCCGGTGGTTACCGGAACAAATTTGGCGCGCAGCCGCCCATGCCCGTCCTTCTGCGCCACGAAAACGCCTTGGACTGGATTCGACTTCGTCTCGGCGCTGGTGGCCGCCTGCACTCCGCCTTTGCTCCGTGGCGCGTCGAGCGCCGGATCGTGCATGGTGAGAGCCTGAATGGGCAACGCCAGCACGTTGCGTTTATGCGCCGTGGTGATTTTGGCTGTGCAGGAGAGCCCCGGACGCAACTGCCGTGAAGGATCGTTCAGCGTCACCACGACTTTGAAGTCCTTGGCTTCCTCCGTGCCGGTAGTGGATTGGGAGGTGGCGATGCCGGTGGAGCGCAACAGCGCCTGGTCGCCCACCAGGGTCACCGTGCCCCTGAAGACCTTATCTGGAAGCGCGTCTACCGTCACCTCGGCGGGCTGCCCCAGTTGCACGCTTACGATGTCGGTCTCGTCCACCTTCACTTCGGCGGTGACCACGCTCATGTCGGCCAAGGTCATCAGCGTGGAGCCCTCCGTGTTCTGAATGCCTTCCACCACGGTTTCGCCCTCGCGCACCGGCTCGTTGGT
>JASHUH010000537.1 GCA_030040115.1 Acidobacteriaceae bacterium
GGGGCGCTGCTCATGCTTTGGTTCTCCTGTCCAGGATACGATCTACTGCGGTGCGGCCGATGTGAAGACGGCGGGCGATTGAACGCTTTTTCCACAGGATAAGTTATTAAATATCAATAGTTTCTAAAACTTACAAAATGCCACAAAGTCCACAATGCCGGGTGGACTTACAACTTTTGTAACAAAAATCCGCGAATTGTACAAATCGCCTCAGTAATTCGAAATTTTCTCGCCCCCTACATTTCTCGTACAAACTTCGCGGATTGCACTCGATGGAGCCACCGCGCCCCAACTCGCTATCAGCATACTCGACACCCTGGCGACGCCGGGTCGAATGTCTGCGGACGCCTGAGCAAATCCCCGCCGCCTCCCGTTTCGAAAGCCGATATTGGAGGCCAGTTTCCGGGTCAGAAAATTGCTGCAATTTTCTGACATAGACGTATGCCAGTTCCTTCACACAGCATCGCCGTCGCCATCGGCAATCGTGTTGCCGCTGGGCGGAAGATCTGCGTCTGGACGCCGGAGGACTTCGCCGACCTCGGACCCCGCACTGCGGTAGACCAAGCGCTTCACCGTTTGGTGGCCGGTGGAAAATTGCGTCGCATCGCTCGCGGTCTCTATGACGTTCCGGGCACCAATCGCCTTACCGGAAAACCCACCTCTCCCGATCCCCGCGCCGTAATCGACGCGCTCGCCCGGAAGAACAACGTTCGAGTGCTCGTGGACGGTATCACAGCAGCGAACGACCTCGGATTGACCAACGCAGTCCCAGCGCGCATCACCGTACTGACCGATGCACGCCTCCGCCCTGTCAGTCTCGGGAAACTCGTCATCAACTTTCGCCATGCAGCACCCAGCCGCCTTTACTGGGCAGGTCGGCCCGCGATGCGCTTCGTGCAGGCGCTCGACTGGCTGCGCGACCTGCTCCCTTCGGACGACGGACAGTTACGGCGTCGCCTTCTCTCCATCCTTCGAGACGCGCAGCATGGGAAGGCAATTCGTGACAACCTCCGTACCAATCTTTCCGCACTTCCGGGCTGGGTGCGCGAGATCGTGCGTGACGTGCTTCACGAGTTGGGATGAGAATGTTTTCTGATGGGCGGCGACGATGAGCGTTTGGATCAACGAGAATCAATGCATGAGCAGTGTCTGGTTCGCCGCCGATTTTCATTTCGGCCACTTCAACATCATTCGGTACTGCAGTCGTCCCTTTGCGAACTCGCAGGAGATGGACGAAGCAATCTGCGAGCGCGTCAACGCTTGCGCCAAGCCAAACGATACTCTCTATTTCCTCGGAGATTTCTGCCTGGGAGGACCGGAACGTGTGACCGCCTATCGAAAGCGGCTGGCCTGCCGGACGATCCACTTTATCGAAGGCAACCACGACAGGACGGCGCGCAAGCTTCAGCATCTCTTTGCATCTTGGAATTTGCTGTCCGAGATCCACGCAGCAAAGCAGAGAATCGTGCTTTGCCATTATGCGATGAGGGTGTGGCCGCATCACGCTCAAGGCGCGTGGCACCTCTATGGACACTCGCACGGCAACCTGCCGGACGAACCGCTGGCACTCTCCCTTGATGTTGGCGTGGATACTCACGAGTTTCGCCCGTGGCATTTTGACGAAATTCAGTCCGTGATGCAGGCCAAGGCAAGGGTACGGGAGCCGGCAAGCCAGGCTGAACGCCGCGCGGCCCTTGCCGATCTGGCCGCCTACGACCAGGAAATTGGGATTTGAAACACGATCACGGTTCACGCTGCCCAGTTGCGGCGTTGCCGAGATGAATGCGCACAGTTTGCCAGCCTGTACTCATTTTGAGTACAATCGTTCTCGAAATGAGAACGACGCTCACCTCCGTTGGGGATTTGCTTTTTGGGCAAACCAGAGGGCGCGTCCTGGCGCTTCTCTACGGCGCGCCCGACGAGACCCTCTTCGTTCGTCAAATCGCCCGCCAGGTAGAGACCAGCGTGGGGACCGTGCAGCGCGAGCTTAACTTGCTCGCCGATGCAGGACTGATCAAGCGATCCACGGTCGGCAATCAGGTGTTCTTTCAGGCCAATCAGGAACACCCAGAATATCCGGAGCTGCGGGCGCTGCTCGCAAAAACGGCGGGGGTATTTCAGATGCTCAAGACGGCTCTTGCGCCGCTCTCGTCCCGGATCGATCTTGCCTTTGTATATGGTTCAGTAGCACGCGGCGAGGAGAAGGCGACCAGCGACATCGACCTCATGGTGATCGGAGCCGCCTCGCTCGACGAGGTGCTGGACGCCGTGGGTCCCGTGGAAAAGCAGTTGGGGCGTCCCGTGAATCCGACCATTTACTCCATTGAGGACCTGAAGACGCGGCTTCGCTCCGGCAACCACTTTCTGCAATCATTGAAGAAGAGCAAGAAGGTTTTCCTGATCGGCGACGAGGATGAGTTTAGAAAAGCTGGTACAACTCGGGTGGTACAAGGCTGAGCCCAGCAGCCCGAAAGAGATTGCCGATCTTTTCAGCATCGTGGACCGCTCGCAGGCGGACTCCAGGGTGGAAGGCATCTCCGACGATTTGCGCTTCCAGGCCGCCTACAACGGCATCCTCACGCTCGCTAACATCGCACTCCGCGCAAGCGGTTTTCGCGTCTCTCTCGGCCAGGGCCATCACCAGCGCGTGATCGAGAGCCTCGAATACACGCTGACAACACAGGACGCCACCACGCGCGAGAAATGGGTGCGCAAGATCAAATCTCATTCGCAAAAGCGCAACACCACGAGCTACGATTTGGCCGGCGGCGTCTCGCCCACCGA
>JASHUH010000538.1 GCA_030040115.1 Acidobacteriaceae bacterium
AGGCCCGCGCCGGAACGGAACGCGTCACCGGTGTAGATAAGGTCGGGAAGATACAACGTGGGCATGCGAGCGATGGCTCCGAGCGAAGATAAGCGCGCTTCTTGCAGAAACCCCGGCGCAACTTGACCTGGAAACGACAGGCTTTCAAAAAATGGTAGCTGCTTCCCAGGGTCGAGGTGCAGCGCATCGCACGGGAATTGCCGCCATGGAATGGGCATTCCCATTTTCTCGGTTGGTTTGGCGCGCAAAGATGCGGAGGAACCATCGCTCGATCGCCGATTCAACGCCGCCGGTTATCCCGTTGGCGCGCATCCCGCCGGATTGACCAAAAGCCGCCTTACAGCCTCGGTCCATTCGCTCAATTCATCTTCGGGAATACACTCGCGCTCGCTGTGAGCTGTCTCCATATCGCCGGGACCGACCACCACGGCTTCGTTCACCAAACCTGCAAAGCGCGTCGCTTCCGATCCGAACGAGATGCCGGTTTGGGGCCGGCCCAAAATGCGGCTGAGCGCCGCGCCCAGGCCGGAGCCGGAATCATTGCGAAAGCCCGCGTCGGCGCGCAAAGTGCGCACATCGAGAACGCATCCCGGGTTTTTTCCCGCGACCTCCGCGGCCAATTGCTGCACCGTCTCGCCGCCCTGTTTGGGCTCTTCATCGGGCAACGGACGCCATTCGACGAGCAAGGTGCAAGTCCCCGGCACTATGTTCTTGGCCGATCCGCCATGGACGACGCCGGTGTTGAAAGTTGTGTATGGCGGATGGAAACGCGGATCGCACCGCTTATCGCCGCTCTGCCGCCACTGCTTGAGGGCGACGATGAGCTCGGCCGCCGCATCGATGGCGGAGACGCCTCGATCCGGAAAAGCGCTGTGCGCTTCGCGTCCTGTGACGCGCACCTCCGCCAGTCCGTAACCTTTGCCTGCCGTCGCGGGACGTAAAGACGTAGGCTCGCAAACCACGGCGCGGCGCGCGCGGATTTGGCCGCTGGCCGCGAGCCGCGCCGCTCCAATGCATCCGATCTCTTCTTCCGCGGTGAACGCAAACGCCACCGGCGCGGGCAACACCTCGGGATCTACCGCGAGCGCCGCGGCCAGCAAACCCGCCATCGAGCCTTTTACATCGCACGCGCCGGAACCATGCAGGGCGCCACCCTGCTCTCGAAGATCGGTCGCGCCAGCCCATCCGCTTTGAAACGGCGCCGTGTCGGTATGGCACACAAAGAGCAACTCCGCTTCCGGGAGCGCGCTCTGATACCGGCTGGGAAACGCAAGCATATTGGCTTTTTCGATGCCATCAGCCGCGGTGTAGGGTAGGCGCCGCGTCGACCAGCCATGCGGAGCCAGAATTCTCTCCACCGCATCGAGGAGCGGGAAATTCGTCATGGAGCTGACGCTGGGAATCGCCACCAGTGCGCGCAAGATTTCTTTTGCTGTTTGCATCCGCAGTTCTCTAATGATGAAATTTGCCGATTCGTGCGGGCGGCGCGGCTTCCAAATTACATCACTTCAACGCCGCCAACAAAAACGCGCGGACGGGTGGGCGCCGCAATAAAGTAGGCAAGCTCGCGGTAATCTTCGCATTCATGAATGACGAAGTCGGCGCGCTTGCCCGGTTCGAGAGAACCCACCTCGTGCGCCATCTCCAGGCTGGCCGCGGCATTGATGGTGGAGGCCACGATGGCCTCGCTGGGCAGCATGCGCAAATAGAGTGCGGCCAGCGTGATGATAAACGGCATCGAAGGCGTCGGCGACGATCCAGGATTGAAGTCCGAGGCAATGACCGGCGCGAGCCCTGCGGCGATCATCGCGCGCGCATTCGGATACGCATTACGGCTGAGAGCAAAAACCGAAGCGGGCAGGAGCACGGGCTGCACGCCGGCTTTGCGCAGAGCCTCGAAACCCTCCGCGTTGGCGCACTCCAGATGATCCGCGGTGGTTGCGCCCAGTTCGGCCGCGAGCCGTGCGCCGCCATCGGCGCGAAACTGTTCCACGTGCATGCGCAGGCCTAGCCCATTTTGCTTAGCCGCCTGCAACACGCGCCGCGCCTCGTCCACAGTGAATGCATGATCGTCACAGAAGACGTCGCAATACCGCGCCAGTGAGCGCTCCGCGACTTGCGGAATAAGCCGGTCGATAATGATCCGCAAATAGGCTTCGCGATCGTGGCGAAATTCCGGCGGGATCATGTGCGCAGCCAGCAGCGTCGGCACAATGCGCAGCGGCGTCTGCTCTTGCAGCGATTTCAGCACGCCGAGGATCTTCAGTTCCGACTCTTCGTTCAGCCCGTAGCCCGATTTGGCCTCGATGGTGGTGACTCCGCCGGCCAGAAACCATTGCGCATGGCGTTTGGCGGCGCGCAGAAGCTCTTCGCTGCCTGCTTTACGCGTGGCTGCCAGCGTCGAAGCAATGCCGCCACCGGCGGCGGCAATCTCCTGATAGGTGCGGCCCGCGATTCTTTGCTCAAAATCGCCGATGCGGTTGCCGCCGAAGACCAAATGAGTGTGCGCGTCCACAAATCCCGGCAGAACAGCTCGGCCACCGGCATCGACGGCGTCCACGTCGCGCGGCAGTTGCGGAGAAAGCTCGCGATAGGGTCCAATGGCGGAAACGCGACCGTTCTCGACGTACATCGCCGCATCGCGCAGTAACCCCAGCTCTGTCAATTCCGCGCCAGACCGAGGCCGGGCCGGACCTGCCAAGGTTAAGAGCTGCCCGCAATTGACCACAACGAACGGACGGTGTTGCTCCCCTTCGCGGTGAGTTGGCGCGACCCGTCCTGCTTCGGTGCTCATGTGGGTTTGATTTTCGAACTCAAGACCGGGAGACGCGCCGGAGTCGGACGTGGCTTTCACTTAGGAGTTATATCCTTCCAGCCGCAGCCGGCTCTTGTTTTCCCGGCGCTGCTTACCGCGCTGCAGGTTTTCTCAGTGTCTCACTTTGGCGCCCGTGGCCACTTCGCACTCGCTGGAGCGGCAGTTATGCGGGTTCCCGGCGCCGAGTTTCACCAGCAAAGCCACCGCCTCGGGCTGAGGCAGCGATTTCTCCCACGGCCCATTGGCCATATCGGCCACCGAATTACCGTTCTTAGCCTTCGCATTCAGGTCCGCGCCCAAGCCCACCAGGTAGTGGATGACGTCGAGATTGCCGGTGAACGCCGCGCCGTGCAGGGCCGTGTAGCCCTGATCGTCGGCCTGCTTCACGTTGGCGCCCAGGCTCACGCAGTATTTCACCGCTTCCAAGCGCGTGGGAGCGGTGGTGCTGTAGTTCGCTCCCCAACCCAGCCCCGCGGCCACCATGAGCGGCGTTGTGCCGTCGTTGGTGGGGAGGTTGGTGTCCGCGCCCGCCTCCTTCAAGAGCTGCATGGCCTTCACATCGTCGGCCTGTGCGGCACGCAAGAACGCGGTAGAACCGGCGGGATCGACCCAGTTCTGATTTTCGGTCAACACCCGCTCCCAAATCTCGCTGCCCAGCCGGGCGTTCAGGTTTGCGCCATGCGCAATCAGCAGCTTCATCAGGTCCAAATAATTCGTGTTCTCCTGCATCACCACCGGTTCCAGCGACCACTCATGGGGCGCCCACTGCACGTCGATGGTTGCATACAGCGCCGTAAGCCCAAGGTCATTGGCAAGGTTCGGGTCTGCGCCGTGTTCCAGAAGCATCTTGGCGAAATCATAGTGGCCGTTGGCGATGGCCAGCACCAGGGGCGTAGAGTGTTCGCTGCCGCTGGCTTCATTGATATTTGCGCCACCTTCGATTAGAGCCTCGCCCGCGGCGACATTGCCCTGCCGCGCCGCATAGAGCAGCGGCGACATGCCGCCCACCAGCTTGGCGCTGTATTCGTGATACATGTGCTCGGGCATTTTGCCTTTAGCCGGCGCCTTCGCATTCCCGCCTCCTGAGTTGTCCACCTCGCCCGCGTTGTCCACCTCACCCTCTTCCGCAGACGAGGTTTCCTTCGCAGACGTCTCCTTTGCATCTGACGTTTTCTTGGCTTTTGAAACATTCGCCAACCCATGAAACGGCAACCGGTAGGGAACCACGACCTTGGATTCGAGGTTGGGGTCGGCGCCATGCGCGATCAGAACGCGAATCACATCCGCGCGGCCCTGATCGGCGGCGAACATCAGCGCTGTCTGGTTGCGGACGTGTTCGCCCGTATTCACGTCCGCTCCGTGAGCGAGCAGCGCTTTGATGGCGTCCACACTCCCTGAAGCGGCCGCCTCCATGAGCGGCGTGGTGCCCAGATTGTCCGCTCCGCTGGCGTCCGCTCCGCTCGCGAGCAAAAGGTCAATCATGGGCGCGCTGCCATTCTGGCAGGCCATGTAAAGCGGCGTCAGACCTTCGAGGCGCGTCTTGGCGTTTACGTCGGCATGAGCCTTCAACAGAATGCGAGCCAATTCAAGGTTGTTGTCATAGGCCGCCCAATGCAGGGCCGTACTGCCATCGCCTTCAGCGCTGTTCACCGACACATGGTCGCGCAGCAGAGTTTCCACCGCGGCCACATCCCCGCGCTTCACCGCCTCCGGCAGCCGCACATCCGGCTGCAGAGACGCCGCCGCAGAAGCGGTTGCCGAGGAGGATTCCGCACCCGTGGCGGCAGGGACAGCCGCCGCCAACAAGGCGAGAACGGGAACAGCCAGTCCCCACGAAATCATCTTCAACATTTCGCGCCTCCTGGAACGCTCCTCGCGAAGAACTCCGCGCTTCGATCCAATCCTATGCAGTAAGGCGAGCTAGATATTGAGCGCGCCGGTGCTGTCTTGCAGGGAATCCATGTTCATCCCCAGTTTGTTCATCATGCTCAAAAGAACGTTGGCCATGGGCGTCCCATCGGGCAGTTTCACGTGATTGTTTCCCCGCACCGCGCCATTGGCGTGCCCCATCAGCAAAACGGGAAGCCGCTTGTGATTATGCACGTTGGAGTCGCCCATGGGGCTGCCGTAAAGAACCAGCGAGTGATCCAGCAGGTTCCCGTCCCCGTCGGGCGTGCTGCGCATCTTCTCGAAGAAATACGAAAGCAGGCTGACGTGATAATGATTGATTTTCTGGAAATCGGCGATATTGGCCGGGGTCTCGCCGTGGTGTGAGCAGGTATGGAATGGCGTGGATACGCCGCTCTCGGGGTATACCCGCATGCAAACGTCGCGGCTCATCTTGAAAGCCGAGACACGCGTCACCTCGGTCATAAAACCCAGCACCTGCAGATCGAACATCAGCTTGACGTGTTCGTCATAGGAGTCAGGCACGCCCAGCGGGGCCGCCGGCAGCGCTCGCGCCGCGCCGCTGGAGTTGTACTTCTCGATGCGTTGAATGCGGCGCTCGATCTCGCGCACATTTTCGAGATAGTCGTCGATCCGCCCGCGATCGGTGGCGTCAAGGTTCTTCTGCAGGCTCTGCACATCGCTGGTGATCCAGTCCAGGATGCTGGCATTCACGCGCTGGCGTTGCAACCGTTCCGCCGGGGTAGCGCCGTCGCCGAAAAGAGTTTCAAAAGCCGTGCGCGGATCCAGGGTCATGGGCAGCGGCGTGGTCGGATTGGCCCAGCTGATGGTGTCGGAGTAAACGCAGGCGTAGCCATAGTCACATGCGCCCGAGGCGTCGGAGCTCTCAATGCAGAGCTGAATCGACGGAAGTGGAGTATCCTGCCCGAACTTCTCCGCGTAGAATTGATCGATCGAAGTGCCATTGTGAATGTCGGCGCCCTCGGTCATCTTCGGGTGCGCGGCGGTCAAATACACGGCGCTGGAGCGCATGTGGTCGGCGCCTTCTTCCGCGGCGTCCCACGCCATCGCCCCGTGAAGATCCGTGCCGGTCACGATGGTGAGATAATCGCGAAAGTCCTTCAGTGGGGCCAATGTGTCGGTAAACTCAAAATCCGCGCCTTCCTTGGCGGGCGACCAATAATGCTTGTCGGTACCGTCCATGGTGCTGCCCGCCGCCCCGTGCACCATTTCGATGCAGGCCAGGCGCGACTTCGGATGCGCTGCCGTTTCCGCCAACGCAGTGTTCGCAGGAATCATGCTGTCCAGCAAGGGGAGAAACACCGTGGCGCCCATCCCATGCAACACCGTCCGCCGGGATAGATGCCGCTTCGTGTTAAACATCGCCTAACCTCCTTTTCGGTTGGATCTATCTAGTTTTGCGCCGGCTTGGTATTGGCGCCGAGCCCCCGTAGATCCATCTTCGTAGCCAGCATCTGCTTTAATTCCTGCGAAGCCGGCTGCGCGCTCCGCATCCGGAACGGAGCGCTGTTTACGATGCCGAGGACAAAGGCGGAGAAGGTGTTATTGCGTGCAGCCGCCTCACGAACGATCGAGCGGACCGCGGGCATGTCTTGTGGAACCAGTACACGGCCCATTCCGTAGGCAAAAAGATTCTCGGCGAAGGTGTCGATAAAGGAATCCGAGTACTTCATGAGCGCCTGGTGCAGGCTCGCGGGACCATCCAACGGCGTTCCGTCAAACAGCTTGCCCTCGTTATCGATGCGGCTGGCTTCGTCAAAACCGCGCCATTCGCCAATGGGGTCGAAGTTCTCCAAGGCAAAGCCGATGGGATCCATGAACGCGTGGCATCCGGCGCAGAAAGGATTTTTGCGATGCTCCTCCAGGCGCTCGCGCACCGTCTGCGCGCTGGCCCCGGCCTTGTTATCCGCGAGCACAAACGCAGCTGGCGGCGGCGGCGGCGGATTACCCAGCAAAACCTCCATCACGTACTTGCCGCGAATCGTCGGCGAGGTGCGGTTGGCGCTGGAGGTCAAGGTGAGAATACTCGCCTGCCCCAGCAGTCCAAAACGGTTCGGGTCGGTCAACGCAACGCGGCGAAAACGATCGCCCAATACATTGGGAATGCCGTACAGCCGCGCCAACTGACCGTTCACGAAGGTGTATTTTCCATCCAACAACGTGAGCACGCTGCGATTTTCGCGGACGATGCTGTTGAAGAACAGGATCGTCTCCTCACGCATATCGTCGATGAGGTTCTGATTGTACTGGGGGTAGAGATAGCCGTCGGGCAGCGCGCTCTTGAGGTTTTGCAGGTGCAGCCACTGGCTGGCGAAGTTGTTTGACAGGGCGATCGCGCGGGGGTCTTCGAGCATGCGATGCACCTGTGCATTCATCACCGCGGGCCGGTGCAACTGGTTCGCCTCTGCCAGCTTCAGCAGCTCCGCATCGGGCGCCGTGCTCCACAGGAAGTAGGAGAGCCGCGATGCGAGTTCCAAGTCGGTGATCGGATACGCCGCCGGCGCAGCGGATGGCGTGGGATTTTTATCCGTGTCGCCAGTTTTGAATTCCGCATTCACAAACCGCGCCCGGTTGTTCTCGAAGCGAAAGATAAAAGAAGGGCTGGACAGCATGGCCTGCACCGCCACGCCCACTCCGCCTTCGAAGCCTCCATCCTCGTGGCTCAAGGCGTAGAACTTCATTAAGCCGGCCACTTCCTGGGCGGTCACAGGCCGGCGATAGGCCTGGGTGGCCAGGTGGGTGACGATGCTGCGTGCGCACGGCTCCTCTTGCGCGGCGGTTTTGGGGTAGCAGGAGAAGATCATCCGGCGGCTGGGCGTCTCTCCAACACCCTCGGCGTGGGCGGGGCCAGTGATTGTCAGGGTTTGCAGGTGCGGCATCGTCGTCAGTCCCGCTAACGGGGCCTGATTCAGGTCCAGCAACGAAAAGCTCCCCGGCTCGACGGCGTCATCGACTGGTCCGTCAAAGGTCTTGAGGAATACGGCCGAAATTCTTTGCGGACCCGCCGGCACATCAATCGGCGGGGTGCGGACAATGTCGAACTTGGTGCTTGTCGGGTTCACCGGCAGCACCGCTACGCGCACGCCGTTGACGGAGATTTCCATCTTCTGGGTATGCCCCTGCATGGCGCCGAAAAGCGCCCCATCGAGGGAATAGAAATAGGAAACCGTAAACGTGTATTGCCCATTGGCCGGGAAGTCGTGGATGACGGAGACCCCGCCGCGGGTCCCGAACGGCGCCCCGTCCACATGCCCCAATTGCGATTGCACGCGCTCGAGCTCATAGCTTGCGCTCCCCGCTGCGGCGCTGCGATCGCCAATGGCCATGCGGCTGATGTTGCCGGCCGCGCGGATATAGGCGCTCATCAGCGTGGGCGATATCGTCAACACGTCCGACATATTGTCGAAACTGTGATCGAACGTATCGCTGGGCAGCATCTCGTCCACGTCGATGTTGACGCCCAGCAACTCGCGTACGGAATTGGCGTACTCGGCGCGATTCAGCCGGTGCAGCGGCGGATCGCCATAATATGGATGGAGCGCCGCGTAACTATCCAGCGTATGCGCCACCGAGTCCTCAAAGAGCTTCCGCTCCACCGCGCTCGGATGCGGCGCTGTCGGGGGTGGCATAAAGCCCACCTTGACTCTCGAAATCAACTCTTCGGCCAAGTCGTCGCTTTTCTCCAGATGCGAAAAGTCCAGAGCATTCACTCGGTCCATCTGCGGGTTATGGCAACCCGAGCAGTATTGCTTGACAAACGCCTGTTGCTGCGCGGTCGTCATGTAGGTCTTGGGAGCCTGGCCATAAGCGGCCATCGTCGTAATCGCCGCGATCGCGAAAGCAGAGAAGGCGCATCTCAACTCCGCACGCGTCGACCTTAAGGAGCCGCGACCCGCCTCAGAACCCAATGGCGCACAAGAACTCTGGCGTTCCCTTATGCCGGTTATGAGCTTGCCCCAAAAGCGCATTGTGTTCGTCTCCTGTGCTCCCATTTGTCCTGCTACTTGGTTTCTCCAAGAAGCTGCCGGATTTGTGCTACAGCTTCGTCCACGTGCAGGTCGTACCCGTGTTTGCCCAGCGCCGCCGACGAGCGCCGGCCATCGCCCATCACGCCATTTCCGGGATGGTTCGGATCATCGGCGGCATGCTGACCGGTATGCTCCCTTGGCGCGCCCACAGCCTCGGAAAGCATGTCGCTCCGCACCCAGGTATTGGGTTCCGGTTCCAGATACATCATTTCCGAGGTGTCGTTCACTGAGGCGTGTCCGCCCGGCGAATAGCCCTTCGAAGAAAGCCACGCATCGAAGTCGTCATTCGACTTCTGGTAGGCGTCGCCGCAATACACCACCTTGACTCCCTGCCCCGC
>JASHUH010000539.1 GCA_030040115.1 Acidobacteriaceae bacterium
AGCACGTCCTCGCTATCTTGCGTCGTGATCTCCCGCTTGGGATCGACTTCGGCCCAATCGAAGACGCCGGTGTGGTTGTAGAGGTTGCTTCCGGCGGTGAGCAGCGCGGATTCGGTGAGGGGGTGCTCGGGTTTGATTTCGGCCACGTCGCGATCGATCAGGCGCGGGCGGGTGTGGCTGCGGCCCAGCGTGATCCGTTCCGCCGTTATTACGCGAGGGCCTTCGTAAATTTGGTAGACCACGTTAATGCGGTGGGGCTCTTGCTTTGATACGCGCGCGGCCGTCTCGCGAAAACTGGCGTTGAGATAGCCGGCCTTGAGGTAATTCGCCACGACGGTGGCGCGGTCGGCCTCCACATGCGCCTGCGAGTACGGCTGACCGGCGCGGACTTGGAGCCCATGCGGCGCGAACTGGGATTCGGGAAACGTCTCCGCGCCCTCAATGGCCACCGCGTTGACGATGTCGCGAGGACCCTCGTCTATACGAAAATACACTTCAATGTCGTTCTTGCCGGTCTTCACTGAAGAGGTGACCTTGACGCTGCTGAAACCCTCGGAATGATAGATGCCGGAAAGATTATTGATGCTGTCGGTCACGAGTTTCTGGCTGAAATCGCCGTGGGACCAAAAGCCGAAACTCTTTTTTTTGACCGCGATGCCTGGCGTTAGTTGGGAGGATGGCAAGTGCGTGTTCCCGGCCAGATGCACCGAAGTCACTTTATGCTTCTTCTGTTTCTCGATTCGGTAAACCACCGTGTCGCCGTCTTTGCCCTGCTGCAGTTGAGAATCCACTTTGACGCCGAAGTAGCCCTTGTCTTGAAAGAAGGAAACGAGCGCCTGCTGGCCTTCCAGCACCGCCTCCTGATCCACGCCGATTCCCTGGTACATGGGCAGCAGAGACTTGCGGTTCCAACTCCATAGGTGCGCGCCATAGACCTTGACATGCGTGGGAACGCCGGGCTTGACGCCGAACTGGACGTCGGCGCGGTTGGCGCTGGACCGATACTGGGCGCCATTGAATTTGACTTGCGCGCCGAGATAACTCTGCTTGGCGAGCTCGTTGCGAGTAAACCGTGTTGCTTTGGTTACGGTGCTGTGATGATAGCTCTTTCCCGGACGGATGGCGGCTCCGTGCAGGCGAGCCCACAGACCCGTAAGTTCGTGTTGCAGATGCGCGTCATCGCCCGCCGGAGCTCCCTCGAATTGGAGCGATCCAAATTTGGCTTTGCGTCCCAATGTGCAGTGAAAAACAATATTGGCGATTTCCTGCGTGGAGTCGACCCGAACCTGGGTTTGCACCTGGGCCTCGAAAAAGCCCTCTTGCCGAAAGAATGCGAGCAAGCTGCGGCGGTCCCGTTCGACGTCGTCGGCGTTGAACGGCGTCTGAATGGGATAGTTCGTCGCCTGGATCAATTGCGGGTAAGGAAATCGCGTTGCTCCGGGAAACTCGAAGATACCGAAGTAGACCGCGGGCTCGAGAATAAAGAGCACCTCGACGCCGTTGGCCGCGGGTTCGACTTGAATCCGCACGTACCTGAATTTTCCCGCGGCCTGGATTGCAGCGGCAGTGCGACGCACGGCGTCGATCGAAAACGGCTGGCCCGCCTTTTGGGCCAACAGAGAAGCGAACCGCGAAGTTTGCAAATCGGGGCGGCCGGCAATTTCGACCGACGAAACGGTCTGACCTTGGTATGAGGCGAGCATCTGTTCGGTCGCCGGTGTGTCTTTGACCACCTGGGCGGTCTCAAATCGGCGCTGCCCGACAACCGGGGAACAGAAAAAAGCAAAGCACAGGCAGGAGATAACCCCGGGGAGCAAGCCAAACCAGACGCGCTTTGCGCCAAGTCCGAATCGCTTTCCGGCTCCGGAAATGAAGAGAAAAAGGCGCCATTTCACTCGATGCTAAGATGCGCTGGAAGATCGCCGGGTTGATTCCGCCTGGCGTCCGAACAGTGGCTCGCCACGCGGGCGGCGCGCCACGGCGCGTCGCGCATCCCATACCAAAAGAACGGCAGCCAGTCACCCACGAGGTCAGGTGAATTTTGGGCGCCAACTCCAACGCGGATCAGCCCGCCAATCGGCTCGAACATCGCATTTGGCAGGTTGTGTCTCATTCGCCCCTGGAGTCTCTTTGGGACTTGCAGGGTGTGCCAGTGTACGAGGTGGCGAGGCGCACATGGAAGTCGCTGCTTGATGATCGCGTCTTCGGCCACGCGGCGGAGCTGGG
This sequence comes from Acidobacteriaceae bacterium, assembly GCA_030040115.1. Taxonomy (GTDB): domain Bacteria; phylum Acidobacteriota; class Terriglobia; order Terriglobales; family Acidobacteriaceae; genus Telmatobacter. Next base: position 2,227 of record JASHUH010000539.1, read on the forward strand.
CTTTTATTTCCTGTTTTCGCTGTTCCCCACGCTGTTTTGCGCCGGCGCGGTCATCGGACTGGCCGCCCGCTCAGCTCACGAGGTGTATCTCCACATTCTCCGTAACTTGTCGTTAGTAATTCCAACTTCTGCTCTGGGCACGGTGCTCACCACATTCAATCAGACCACCGCCGCAGCCAGCTCGAGCAAGGTGACCCTCAGTTCGATTGCCGCCGTCTGGTCCGCTTCAGTGGGTGTCTCGGCGATTCAGGACACCCTCAACCAGGTGTACAAGATCCCGGAATCGCGTTCTTATGTGGTGGCGCGAATTTACGCCATCGGCCTCACCATCCTGCTCACGGTGATTGTGAGTTTGGGTTTGGCGTCTATGTTCGGCGGGGATCTGGCCGCGTCGCTGGCCTATCACAACATTTCCAGGCATTCGTTGGCCGCGGCGGCCGCGATGGGCGCAAGGGTGGTCGCATGGGCCATCGCCACGGCCCTGCTCGCACTCGCTTTCGCAGTGGTCTATTATTGGGCGCCTGACTGGAAAAAGCGGCGGTGGCGCTGGTTCACGCCCGGCGGAGCAGTCGGCATTGTCCTTTGGCTCGTAGCCTCGCTGGGTTTTCGCGTCTATCTTCATTTTTTCAATAACTACGCCGTCACTTATGGATCGTTGGGCGCAGTGATCATTCTGCTTATGTGGTTCTATATCACGGGATTGATGCTGCTTCTAGGGGGCGAGATCAACAGCGAAATCGAGGCCGCGGCCGTGAAAAATCGCCTGGTGAACCATGAATTTGAGGCGGAACAACCCCGACCGGCGGCGTGAGCGCGGTGCCCGGATGCTCGGTCCTGGCATCCAAGAATAGGGGGGTCGCGGAGCGCGCACGGTTGAGCGCTCCACCTTTCTGAATAGAGAGGCGCGAGGGCCGTGCAGCAGCCGGTCTCGCGGATTATCGCGAATGACTGAAGTATTGATGGCCGAGGACGGCGCAGCGGCGCACGGCCGAGCGCTCATCGCTCAAAACCACGATGGCGCCGGAATGCGCATCTTCATTCGCTCTCACGCCGACATTCTGGAGGCGCGCAGGAGCGGCCGGGAGTTGGCGCGGGAAATGGGATTCTCAACTCTCGATTGTATTTTGATTGTCGCGGCTATTTCCGAGCTAGCGCGGAATATCGTGCTTTATGCTCAGCATGGCGAAATCCGGCTTCGCCCCGAGGCGCTGGCGGGCGACGCCAGCATCGAAATCACAGCCGCGGATTGCGGCCCCGGAATCCGCGACGCTCGCCGCGCGATCGATGACGGGACCTCCATGATAGATAGCCTGGGGCTTGGCTTGCCTGGCGTCAAGCGGATCATGGACGATTTTGAAATTGTCTCCAAGCCTGGTCGAGGCGCCACTGTAAGGGTGAGGAAATGGAAGACAAAGCGCACGCATCTGCGCGGCCACACCCAAAAATCGCGCCCCTCCGACTGCGAAGCGCTGCCCGGGGAGTCTCGAGGTGAAACGGCGGTCAGAAATGCATGAGCGAAATGCACCGCTTTGAGAATGACCTTGAACTCAGCTATACGCGCTCAGTAGCGAGATATTTGCTGACCGGAGGAGAAGCTCCGCTCGAAGAAGCGTACGAGCTGGGGAGGAAGAAGCTCACCGCCGGAGGCGGGGTGTTGGACATGGTGAATCTGCACCACGCCGCCATCACTTCGATTCTGAAGGATGACTCCATCGGCCTTCCGCCGGCGGAAACGATCCGCCGAGCCTGCGAGTTTCTTGCCGAAAGCATGTCCCCATTCGAGATGACTCATCGCGCCATCGGCGAGGCTAATTCGGCGTTACGGAAACTGAACGAAACCCTCGAAGAGGAAGTGCAACGCATCGCATTGGCGCTGCACGACGATGCGGGTCAACTGATGGTGGCCGTACACCTGAGCCTCGACGAAGCGGTGCGGGATATGCCTGCGGAGATTCAAGGGCGAATGAGCGGAGTCAGGACACTGCTCGGCCTGGTGGAGGACCGCATACGCGATCTCTCGCACGAGCTTCATCCGGCCCTGCTCGATCATCTGGGCCTGATTCCCGCCATCGAGTTTCTCGCCGCCAATGTGAGCCAACGCACGGGGTTGCGCATCACTGTGGACTCCACACTCGATGTCCGCCTGCCTCCAGCGATGGCCATCGCCTTCTACCGCATCGTTCAGGAAGCTCTCACCAACGTCCGCCGTCACGCCCAGGCCACCCGCGTGCGCATCCGCATCGGCAGATCGGGACCGCAACTTCGCTGCACGGTGAGCGATGATGGCGTGGGATTCGATCCGGCAAAGACCGTCGCTTCCAACTTCACCGGACTGGGCCTACGTGGCATCCGGGAACGCCTGCATGCCCTGGGCGGCAAACTCCGCATCCAATCAGCCGGGGGCCGGGGCGCCAAAGTCGAAGCCACAGCTCCGTTGCAGGTGGTTCATGCCGATTCAACTTCTGCTCGCCGACGATCATCCCGTGGTTCGAGACGGGTTGCGCGTCATCCTTGAACGGGAGGGCTTTAAGGTCATCGCGGAAGCCGCGAATGGCCGCGAAGCGGTGGAGTGGTGCGAAAAGCTCCATCCCGATATAGCGGTTTTAGATCTTTCCATGCCGCTGCTCAACGGCATCGACGCCGCCCGGGAAATTCGGCGCGTTTCGGCCGACACCAAAACCATCATCCTTACCATGCACAATGAGCGTCACTTCATTCTCGCGGGATTACGCGCCGGCACGCGCGGCTTTGTGATGAAGACACGCAGCGCCGTGGAACTGGTCCACGCGGTCCGCGAGGCCGCGCGCGGGGGCGCCTTTTTCAGTCCGGAAGTTACGCAGGCTGCAGTGGAGGCCTACCAGAACAAATCGGAGTTGCCCGAGGATCCGCTGACGCCGCGCGAACGCCAGGTGTTGCAGTTGATCGCTGAAAGCAAGACCACCAAGGAAATCGCTCCGCTGCTCGGCATCAGCGTGAAGACCGTCGAAACCTACCGCAGCCGCATCATGGAGAAACTGGGAATTCACCAGACCGCCGGCGTGGTGCGCTACGCCATCCGCCACGGCGTCGTGGAACCGTAATCGCGCTACTCGGCCCGCTCTAAAGCCATGGCCGTTGCTTCTCCGCCGCCAATGCAAAGCGTGGCCATTCCCCGCTTCAGGCCGTATATGTCGAGCGCCGCCAGTAAAGTAACCAGAATGCGGGCGCCCGAAGCGCCAATGGGATGGCCCAAGGCGCAGGCGCCTCCGTGCACGTTTAGTTTGTCGTGCGGCAGGCCGAGATCGCGCATGGCGGCCATAGCCACCACGGCGAACGCCTCGTTGATTTCAAACAGATCCACGCTGTCGACTGTCCATCCGGTGCGCTCGACAAGCGCGCGAATGGCCCCGATAGGCGCGGTCGGAAAAAGATGCGCCGCTTGCGCGTAAGTGGCGTGTCCAGCGATGATAGCCAGCGGGCGGATGCCGCGGCGCTCCGCCTCCGAGCGCCGCATCAGCACCAGCGAAGCGGCGCCGTCGGCAATCGAGCTGGAATTGGCTGCGGTGACTGTGCCGCCCTCCCGAAAGGCTGGCTTGAGCAAGCGGATCTTTTCGAGAATCGTCTTCAGCGGCAATTCGTCTTGCGCCACTTCGCGCTGGCTCTTGCCCGATCGCACCGTGACTGGCGTAATCTCCGCCGCAAAGCTGCCGTCGGCAATGGCCTTTTGCGCGCGCGTGAGCGATGCCGCCGCATATTCGTCCTGCGCTTCCCGCGAAAACGAGAAGCAATGCGCACAATCCTCCGCAAATGCGCCCATCAGCCGTCCTTTGTCATAGGCGTCTTCGAGACCGTCGAAAAACATATGATCGATCACGCGGCCGTGGCCCATGCGATAACCGGCGCGCGCACGGTCCAGCAGATAAGGCGCGTTGCTCATGCTTTCCATGCCGCCGCCCACCGCAATTTTCGCGCTGCCGGCCACGATGGCGTCGTGAGCCAGCATCACTGCTTTCATGCCCGAACCGCACATCTTGTTGACCGTAGTTGCCGGCGTGGAAATCGCCACACCCGCTCCCAGCGCGGCCTGCCGCGCGGGCGCCTGACCCAATCCCGCAGGAAGCACGCAGCCGAACAGAACCTCGTCCACGGAATCGCCGGGAACGGCAGCGCGCTCAATGCTGGCGCGAATCGCGGCCGCGCCCAACTCGGGGGCTGCGGCGTCTTTCAAATCGCCTTGAAATCCGCCGATGGGGGTGCGCGCTGCGCCGGCAATCACAATGGGATCATGGGAAGTCATGGCGGGTTGCCTAAGTCACCTTGGAGCCATGCGCAGCGCGCCATCGAGGCGGATGGTTTCCCCATTCAGCATCTGGTTCTCGCAGATCTGCTTCACCAGTGCCGCATACTCCTCCGGCCGTCCCAGGCGCGGGGGAAATGGAACGATCTTGCCGATCGCCTGTTGCACTTCGTCTGTGAATCCGGCCATCATGGGTGTCGCAAAAACTCCCGGTGCAATCGTAACGACCCGGATGCCATGCCGCGCCAACTCGCGCGCCGCCGGCAGGGTGAGCGCCGCTACGCCTCCCTTGGATGCGGCGTAAGCGGTCTGGCCGATTTGGCCCTCAAAGGCCGCCACCGAAGCGGTGTTGACAATCACGCCGCGCTCGCCGTCCACACCTGGATCTTCTTGGGCGATGGCGTCAGCGGCGAGCCGCATCATGTTGAATGTCCCGACCAGATTGATGCTCACCACTTTGGCGAAGATGTCCAGGCGATGCGGACCCTCGCGGCCGAGGATTTTCTCTGCGGGCGCAATGCCGGCGCAGTTGACCAATGCGTGCAAATGGCCAAAACTTGTGACGGCAAGATCCACTGCCGCCTGCGCGTCCGCTTCGCTGGTCACGTCGGTCGCAGCGAAACGGGCCGAACCACCCAAATCTTCGGCAATGGCTTCGCCGGCCGCGCGGTTCACGTCGGCCGCCACCACCCGCCCGCCTTCGTTGACCACCATCCGCGCCGTGGCCGCGCCCAGCCCAGATGCCGCGCCGGTCACCAGAAACACGTGGTCCCGAATCTGCATCGCAATCCGCCTTTCAAGCGCGCGTCTGTAGGGCTCATCGCGTAGGGGCGGGGAATCACTGAAAATCCATCTGTCATAATACTCCAGGGATCGAAGGGCCACCAAAAGGGGAGAAGCCGGTGGAAATGGTTTCGGCGCCGCGCACGGTCACCTGCTTGAGCGACGATGAGCTGCTCTTTCGCGATACGGTGCGCCGCTTTGCCGAAGAAGAAATTGCGCCCCTGGTCCGGCGCATGGATGAAGAACAGAAAATGGACGCGGGGCTGGTGCGGCGGCTCTTCGCTCTTGGCCTGATGGGCATCCCCATCCCGGAACAACATGGCGGCGGCGGCGGCTCATTTTTCGATTCCGTGCTTGCCGTGGAAATGGTTTCCACTGTCGATCCCGCGGTGGGCGTTCTGGTGGATGTGCAGAACACGCTGGTCGCGAACGCGTTGATCTGCTGGGCCACGCCGGAGCAGAGAGCCAACTATCTTCCCCGGCTGGCCGCGGATACGGTGGGCGCGTATGCGCTGAGCGAGGCCGCTTCGGGCTCCGACGCTTTCGCGCTCGAAACACGCGCTGAGCGCCGCGGCGACGCGTATGTGCTGAACGGGCGCAAGCTCTGGATCACGAACGCCAGAGAAGCGGGACTGTTTATTGTCTTCGCCACCATTGACGCGCGCGCGGGTTACAAAGGGATCACAGCATTTGTCGTAGAAAAGGATGCGCCCGGATTCACCGTGGGCAGAAAAGAAGATAAGTTGGGCATTCGCGCTTCGAGCACTTGCGAGCTGATCTTCGATGAGTGCCTGGTTCCGGCTGCGCAAGTGCTCGGTGAACCCGGCAAGGGTTACAAAATCGCCATTGAAACGTTGAACGAAGGCCGCATCGCCATTGGCGCGCAGATGCTCGGGCTGGCCGAGGGCGCATGGCGGCACGCGGCCCAATACGCCAAAGAGCGCAAGCAGTTCGGCAAGCCCATCGTCGAATTCCAAGCCATGCAATTCCAGCTTGCGGAGATGGCCACCGAGATCGAGGCCGCGCGGCTCATGGTCTACAACGCCGCTCGACTGAAAGACGCGCAGCTACCGTTCCGCAAAGAAGCGGCTATGTGCAAGTATTTCGCCTCACGAATGGCCGAGCGGGTGGCCAGCCTTGCGGTGGAGATTTTCGGCGGCGTCGGGTTTGTACGCGATTATCCGGTGGAGAAGCTCTATCGCGACGCGAAAATCGGCAAAATTTATGAAGGCACGTCGTTCATGCAACTGGCGACCATCGCAAAACTGACGCTGGACTAGAAAACCAGGGCGCGCGGCACTGGACGAGGAGCGAAACAATGGATGAATCGAGCGAGCGCACACAGGGCCTGAATAAGCTATGGCCCGATGCGCGCGCGGCGCTGGACGGCATTGTGCGCGATGGAATGCTGCTGGCGATCGGCGGCTTCGGGTTGTGCGGCATCCCCGAGGCCTTGATTCTGGCTCTGCGGGAAACTGGCGCGCGCAACCTCACGGTAGCCAGCAATAACGCGGGGGTCGACGGCTGGGGCTTGGGATTGCTGCTGGAAACGCATCAAATCAAAAAGATGATCTCGAGTTATGTGGGTGAAAACGCTGAATTCGAGCGCCAGTATCTGGCCGGCGAGCTGGAACTTGAGTTCTGTCCGCAAGGCACGCTCGCCGAACGCATCCGCGCGAGCGGCGCGGGCATTCCCGCGTTCTACACCCGCACCGGGGTAGGCACGGTGGTCGCCGAAGGCAAAGAGCACAAACAGTTCGATGGAGTTACCTACATCCTCGAGCGCGGCATTCAGGCCGACCTGGCCCTGGTCAAAGCGTGGAAGGCTGACCTGCATGGCAATCTCATTTATCGCCGAACCGCGCGCAATTTTAATCCCAACGTCGCCACTTGCGGAAAGATGACCGTGGCCGAGGCGGAGATTGTCGTCGAGCCCGGCGAACTCGATCCCGACGAGATTCACACGCCGGGCATCTTTGTGCACCGGCTGGTGCATAATCCCCATCCTGAAAAGCGCATCGAAAAGAGAACGGTGCGGGAAAGCTAACCATGGTTCGCTGGGAGTTGAAAGCGGACCGCCGAAAACTGGATTCCGCCATGGCTTGGACACGTCAACTGATGGCCGCACGCGCCGCACGGGAATTGCGCGATGGCTTCTATGTCAATCTCGGCATCGGCATTCCCACCCTGGTCGCTAACTACATTCCCGCCGGCGTGACCGTGACACTGCAATCGGAAAACGGATTGCTCGGCATGGGGCCCTTCCCGCGCCCATGGGAAGTGGACGCGGACCTGATCAACGCGGGCAAGGAGACTGTAACGCTGGCGCCCGGCGCCGCCACCTTTTCGAGCGCCGACTCTTTCGCCATGATTCGCGGCGGCCACATCGACCTGGCGATCCTCGGCGCCATGCAGGTCTCCGAGCGCGGCGACCTGGCGAACTGGATGATTCCGGGTAAGCGCGTGAAAGGAATGGGCGGGGCCATGGACCTGGTCTCCGGCGTCCGGCGCGTCGTTGTGATCATGGAGCACACCGCTTCCGATGGCGCGGCGAAGCTGCTACGGCAATGCACGCTGCCGCTCACCGGAGCCGGAGTCGTGAACCGCGTCATCACCGATCTTTGCGTGCTCGACGTCACGCCCTCGGGGTTCGCAGTCATCGAGCTTGCGGAAGGCGTCACCCCCGGGCAGGTCGAGCAGCGCACCGGGGCGCCGGTGCGGTTCATCCATCCCTCAACGCACGCCCGCTGAGTTCGTCCACACCGCCTTCCGTTTCTCGAGGAAGGCCGCAATGCCCTCGCGATAGTCCGCGGTCTCCCGCGCGCGCGCGTTGGTTTCGATCGCCAGTTCAATCGCGGCGTCGAGGTGCGGCTTATTCTGCGCCGCGAGTAGCTGCTTGGTCGCGGCGAGCGATTGCGGGCTGTTGGTGAGCAGCGTCGCTGCGAGTTCTTCGACCCGATGGGCGAGCGACTCCCCGGGAGGCACAACCGCGTTGATCAGGCCGATTTCCAAGGCCTCGTCGGCGTCGAAAATGCGTGCGGTCAGCAACAGGTCGCGGGCTCGCTTGGTGTCGCCTAACTGCAGCAAAAGAAATACCGAGACCAGAGCGGGCACAAAGCCGAGCCGCGCTTCGGTAAAGCCGAAACGCGCCGTGCGCGCAGCCACCACAAAATCGCAGATAATCGCGAGTCCCGCTCCGCCTGCGATCGCGGCGCCATGCACCGCTGCAATGGTCGGGATGGGCAGCTCATAGAGAGTGCGAAAAAGCTTGGCCGCACGTTCCGCATCGGCGCGATACGCCGCGGTGGTCTCATTCTTCACTCTATCCAACACCTTCAGATCGAGACCCGCACAAAACGCGAGGCCCGCTCCGCCGAGCACCAGCACCCGGCAATCGCACTTTGTCGCATCTTCCAGCGCGGCAATCAGTTCCGTCTGCATCTCCGCGGTCATGGCGTTGCGCCGCTCGGGTCGATTCATCCTTACGATGCGAATGGGCCCTTTGTCCTCGACCGTAATCGTCGTATAACTCAATCCATCCTCCTCGTTCCGGCAATCGCGCGGCGTCCTCTCTCCCGTGTCTGTCCGCTACCGCATAAGCGTACCAAAGCCGCGCGCAATTTCCGCGCCGGCTTGGATCAAATGGTCGAGCGTCCCCAGCGATGGCAGCGCGGCGCCGCACGTCGATAGCTCGGCAAGCAGCCTTTCCGTGGAAATGTTCGCGACCAGTGCGTCCTGCGCAAATGGGCAACCGCCCAGGCCGCCAATCGCCGCGTCAAATCGCCTGCACCCCGCCTCGTAGGCCGCGCGAATGCGCGCCGATGCTTCGTCCGGCCGCGCGTGAAGGTGCACGCCTACCTCGACACTGGGATGCGCCGCAATCGCCGCAGCTATCGTCTCTGCGATCTTTTCCGGCGCTGCCAATCCTACCGTGTCGGCGAGCGATACTTGCTGCGCGCCGGCATCGATCATTTTTGCGCACCCATCCGCCACGGCGTCCGTGCTCCACGCCTCGCCGTACGGATTGCCGAAAGCCATCGAAAGATAGGCGATAATCGCTAGTCCGGCATCGTGCGCTCGGGCTGCGATGGCCTTCAGTACGATCAAAGCTTCTTCCGGCGATTGATGCTGATTGCGGCGCAGAAATTCTCGAGAAATGGAGTAAGGAAACCCGAGCGTCGCAACCGCGCCGGTCCCGATCGCGCGCTCGGCCCCTTTTTCATTCACCACGATGCCAATGATTTCGACGTGCTTCGGTGGCGCAAGCAGTTCCAGCACGCGTTCTGAGTCCGCCATTTGCGGAATCGCCGCCGGCGAAACGAAACTCACAGCGTCGATGTGCCTGAACCCGGCATGAATTAAGGCGCGCAGATATGCGGCCTTGGTTTCGGGCGGTATGTGCCCGGGCAGCCCTTGCCACGCATCGCGCGGACATTCGACGATCTTGACCGCCTGGCTCATAAACAAGCTTTCAGCCTTCAGCCATCAGCTATCAGCACATCGTGCTTGGCCCGCAATGTCGCCTCGCCTATGCAGAAGCTGAGAGCTGGGAGCTATCCTCTCGACGGATACACCTTCAATATCTCGCGGGCAATCACCATGCGTTGAATCTCGCTGGTGCCTTCGCCGATGG
>JASHUH010000540.1 GCA_030040115.1 Acidobacteriaceae bacterium
TAATCGTCCATGGTCTCGACTTCGACAAAATTGAGTCCACACAGATAAAAGGCGTGATCGTATCCGTACCGGTGCGCCTTTTGCACGATGATTTCGTTCTTTCCCTCGGAAACTTTTTCGGGAATATCGCCGGGCTTAAGATCTGGATTCGCAGCCTGAACACAGGCCGCTGCGGCCAGCGTCAATGCCGAATCCGCGCCGCAACTGACAAGCGCAGCCTCGCAATGAAGCTGGTTGGCGATATACTCCCCCGCCTTGCTCTGCAAGTCGCTGAGATGCACGGGATGATGCGCCGCCTGCGCCACCGCCTCCTGCACCTGGGGCGGCATGGTGGACGCCGTATACATGGTGTAAGTGCCCGCCGCGTTGATCATCTTGGTGACGCCGAGTTTTTCATAGTAATCCGGCCGCGGTGCGCCCGCTGAATGCGGCCCGTCGCCGAACGCCTTTGCGGCGCCGGCTACAAACGGGCTTGCCCCCGCGGCCGCCATGGCGGCTTGAGACCATTGCAGGAACCGCCTGCGCGTCAACCCTTCGAGAACCTTGGATTTCAGCATGTTCAAATCCCTCCTTGGCGTTCTTTTCCGGCTCGCACGCGGCAATCCGGTCGATCGTGAATATTCAATCATTTCAATAAACTTCAATGAGCAACTAATTATCCGGCGTCATTGGCAAGCGTCAAGCAAAATGATCGAGATGGACGAGCCCGCGCTGTATCGCATAAATCGTGGCTTGGGTTCTGTCTCTTGCGCCCATCTTCTCGAGCACCGCGCTGACATGCATACGCACTGTCTTCTCGGCGATATTCAGTTCATCGGCGATTTCGCGATTGCTGCGTCCTTGGGTGATGCAAACCAGAACCTCTTTTTCACGGGGCGTAAGTTCCAGCGAGGGGATGCGCTCCAGCAGACGATCCATCACCACTTGGGGAAGAAACCGCAAATTCATCTCTGCATGCCGGATGGCGTCGATCAGCTCTTCGCCGCTGGCGTCCTTGGTCAAATAGCCGATAGCGCCGCTCTGGATGGCGCGATAAACGTCCTCGCTTCCCCGATAATTCGAGAGTACGACAATGCGCGCCGGCCGCGGCTCCTTGCGTAATTCAACGATGACGTCAAAGCCGCCCATGCGCGGCAGCCGCAGGTCCAGCACCACGACATCCGGCTGCAATAACCGGTATAACTCGATCCCCTCAACTCCGTCAGAAGCCTCGCCCACAATACGAATTTGCGGGTGGTCCGCCAACACCGATTGCAGAGCCATGCGGGCGAGAAAATGATCTTCGATCAGGAGAACCTGAATCTGCTTCATGGGGAGCTCATCCATAGCGCCGCTTCAAAGCTTGGGGATCGGACGAACTGTGGCGATTATACGCCAATCCACTGCACAACCCGCTGCCGCTGCGTTGAAAGGGGGTGGATAGCCTGGAAATCCGCGGTCAGCGCGATTTCCGTTCCCGCGCCAGGCGCGGTGTTCACATGCAGTGCGCCTCCCATTTTGCGCGCCCGCTCCTGCATCACCAGAATCCCGAAATGACCGGGACGTATCCGGGGCTCGTGGAAATGAAATCCGCAGCCGTTATCGCGGATGCTGAGGTGAAGGGAATCGCTCTCGTACTTGAGGTGAACCAGAATCCGGGTTGCGCCGGAGTGCCGGGTGGCGTTATTGACCGCTTCCTGCCCGATCGAGACCAAATGATGCACCGCCGCCGGAGCAATGGGAACTTCATCGCCGTCCACCTCGAGAGAGAAAGCAATGTCCTCGCGGGAGCAATTTGCGGCCAGGGCCCTGGAGAGCGCCTGGGAGAGGAATTCGGTGATTTCATGGGAGTCCCGCAAATCCCAGATAATTCGCCGCGCCTCGGCTTGGCAATGCGCCACCATCTTGCGCGCCAACTCGCACGATTGCGCCGCGCGCGCATTCCGGTCATTGACGCCCGTGAGCAGTTTGGCCGTCGCTTCCAATTGCCACGAAATCGCCGCCAGGCCGGCCATCAAGGTGTCGTGAAAGTCGCTCGCGATCCGATTCCGCTCTTCCAGAACCATGGCGATCTGGCCCTTTAAAAGCTGGTCGCGCTGGCGCAGCAATTCGATCGCCAGCACGGCAAGGCCGACGAGCAAAAGCATATAAAAATACCAGGTTTGATAGAAGAAATGGCGCTGAGCCACGGGAAGCGCGGCGATCGGCGTGTCCCACGGCTGACCGGGAGCACGCGCCTCCACTTGAAAGCGATAGGCGCCAGGCCGGAGGTGACGATAATGCGCAATATGATCGTTGGTCGTCGTCCAGTCATGATCGTAATCGGCGAGGCGGTACCGGTACTCGATGGGCGCCGACGACTCCGGCTGGACATGGAAAAAAAAGACCACATCGCTCGCTCCGGGGTCGAGTTGGACGGCATGATCCGCCCCCTTGACTGTGGGCGACAGTTCGCTGCCGAGCGACCAACCGTAGATCACGGCTCTGGGGCCCGCGTCGGACGTTCCCTGCGCGCCAGGAGCAGATGTTTCAGGGGAGGGCGGAGGCGCAGGCGTGTAGGGCATGGGAGCGATCTGCGCCGGGATGCGCATCGACGCATAGCTGAGCACAGCTATCGAGAGTAATAAGCGCGTGTTGGAACCTGGGCGCATGGCCGATTCGTCTTGGTCCTGGCCCCCACTCATAAGCCCCGGCTTCAAATCGTTCCCTGGGCTCCTCGTCAATTCATCTCATCTCAAGCGTCTTGGGGGTAAGCGGTCCAAAGTGCTGCTTTTGCCTTGCAGGAGCGAAACTTACTAAAAAAGTCAAAGAATAAGGGGAGGTCCGAAGAGTAACCAGATTTAGGCGAGTATACCACGGCAAATGTTCGGGCCCTTCCCTGCAAAGCCTGGCTGCCTTGGTGTTCCGTCAGGGCGAAATTCGCGGCCCGTCCAATTTTTCGGATGTGACTAAGACAGGTTGCGTATTCGAAAGCGTGTAGCCCTTTGCTGCCCGGCAGCGGCGCTCACGGATCCAAAGCGCGCTCGGGGTGGACAATCAGCCACGACAGAGCGCCGATCAAAGCTAATCCGGCTGCAACCGTGAACGGCATTCTCCAACTGAACTGCTGCGCCAGCCATGGCGTCAGCGACGCCGTGATGGCGCCCCCAATCTGTCCGCTCATGTTCACCAGCGAAGCAAAGACTCCCGACCTTCTGCCGGCGATGTCCACCGATGCGGACCAGAACGAACTTTGCGAGAGATAGAGCGATCCCGCGCCTATAGCGAGAAGCAGCGCGGCAAGCTGGGGGCTGTGGGCCCGCGATCCGAATATTAAAAACAACGCCGTCAAGAGTAGAGAGCCCGACGCCAGCATGCACCGCCCCACCCGGAGGCTGACTTTTCGCGTCAGGTGATCGGAGAGGGCTCCGCCGACCAGACTGAAGATGGTCATGCAAACAAAGGGCAGCATGGTGTAATTGGCGCTGGCTTTGAGATCGAAGCCGCGCGCCTGCGCCAGATAAAGGAAAAACCAGCTGAAAAAGACCCACGCGATATAGCCGAAGCAAAAATAGCCGATCATGAGCAGGCCCAGATCGGCGCGCGATAAAATCGTCCGCCACGATATCTTGCGATCCTTTGCGGGAGAAGAGACCGGGTAATCGTAGGAATGGAAGGCCAAACCCTCGCGAATCTCCTTGCGCTCCGCGCGGGAAACGCCCGGATGTTCGCCGGGAGTATCGCGGGCAAACACCCACCACACCGCGCTCGCCATCACGCCGATGATGGCGCTGAACCAGAACCCCGCGCGCCACCCCTGCTCGATGATGATCCAGGTGAGGAGCGGAGGGGTAAGCCCGCTCCCCACGCCCACGCCGGCGAGGATCAGCCCATTGACGACGCCCAGCTCATTTTGCGGCACCCAGTGGGATACGAATTGGTTGGCAGCGGGGCAAATCACCGATTCCCCGATTCCCAAAGCGAATCGCACCAGGATGAGAAGGATAAGGGCGTCGGAGATGCCGGACGGCAATAGAGCCGTAAGCGCGGTGGCGGCACCCCAGAGCAGGACTCCGACGGTGAGAACCCGCCGCGGTCCGAACCGGACGGCCAAAACCCCGGCGGGAATTTGAAAGCCCGCATAGCCAAGCAGAAATGCGGAAAATATCCATCCGAGGTGCTGATTGCCCAGCCCGAATTCGCGATCGATCTGCGGCGCCGCCACCGAAACATTGGTCCGGTCCAGAAAAGCAATGGCGCTGAGAACAAAGAGCCAAAAACAAAGGAAGAATCGCACTCGCGTGCGGCGTTCGGCGCTCAGAAGCATCGCTACCGGCCGCGATTCTTCCATGGTCTCGCGTCGAAATGAAGTTATCTTTCCCATTTCAGTTCGCTGTAAGCTTGGAACGCCCAACCACCTCCAAGCGCGCAAAAATCTGCCAACGGGAAATCCGGATCGGAATTCCCATTCGCAGCAAGGGGAGGACGGCCCCCAGTCCTCTCACTATTTTGATCGAGCTATTGAAAACTGGATTCGCCGGCGCCCAAAAGCCACCCATCTGAGCTTCGGCGCGGCCCGACTAGCATAACACGATTCTGGCGTATAGGACATTTGGCCTAGAGACATCCAGGATCAATTGTCTGTAGACGCACCTGATTTTTAACGGCATGCTCAATTCGAGGGCCAATTAGAAATTCGGCTTGCAGAATCGTGGAGACCCGGACCGGCGGTCACGGCGTCTCCTCTAAAGGAGATCATGATGAGAAACAAACTGCGCGAACTCCTGTTCCCGCTGCTGTTCGCCTCGATCCCGGTGTTGATTTCGGCGCAGACGGTGGACACCGCCATCACCGGGACAGTTACCGATAGCACCGGAGCTGTCATTCCCGGCGCCTCGGTCAAAGTCACGGCCGGCAGCACGGGCATTGCAAAGCAGGCTGTGACCACCAAGACCGGCGATTACATCGTGAACTACCTGATTCCCGACACCTACGATGTTGTTGTCAGCGCCAATGGATTCGGCTCCTTCGAGCGAAAGGGCATTGTGCTGCAGGTCAACCAGACGACACAATTGAACGTCACCTTGAAAGTTGCCGGCAGCCAGCAGGTGGTTGAAGTGCAGGCCGCGCAGCCTCTGCTGCAGACGCAGAACGCTTCGCTGGGCGTGGTCGTCGGACCCACGAGCACCGTCAATCTTCCCCTCAACGGCCGCAAGTTCGACGACTTGGCCATCCTCACTCCCGGCGTCACCGTCACCGACCCGGACAACCACTCCTCGAGCACGGCCGGGTCGAGCACCGATGCCTATGGATCCCAGGTCACGTGGGAGCAAACCAACGTCGATGGCGTCACCATGGTCAATAACCGCCATGCCTACGTCAATATCTTTCCTTCCGTGGATGCCGTCCAGGAGTTCAACGTACTCACCGGAAACTACCCCGCGGAATACAGCGGCGGCGCCGGCACGGTGACCAATATCCAACTGAAAAGCGGCACCAATCAATTCCACGGTGATGCGTTCGAGTTCCTCCGCAACCCGGTCCTGGATGCCCGCAACTACTTCGTTCCGGCCCCGCTCGCCAAGCAGGTCTTTAAGCAGAACCAGTTCGGAGCCACGGTCGGCGGCCCCATCGTCAAAGACCGGACGTTCTTCTTCACCAGCTATGAGGGTCTGCGTTCCATTGAAGACATTCCCACGGTCACCTATGTGCTGACCCCCGCGCAGGAAAGCGGCAACTTTGCGGGCGACTCGCAACAACTCGTGAGTCCCTGCACCGGGCTGGCCTATCCCGGTAACATCATTCCGGCCGGCAATACTCCGGCCAACACCAACCCGAATTGTCACGACGGCCTCGATACGGTTGCGCAGAGTATCGCCAGGAACTATATGCCGGCGGCGAACACTTCCTCCACCAGCGGCAATTACTCCGGATTTTATACCGGCTTTGAAACGGTCAACCAATTCATCGCGCGCATCGACCACAGCATCAATGCGGCCAACCAGTTGATGCTTCACTTTATTTATTCAGACCGCAACTTCCCGGATGGCGACATCAATCCCTACTTCGCGTATACCGGAACCTATCCCGCGTACAACGTTGCGTTGCAGTACGTACACACTTTCTCGCCCCGGCTTCTCAATGAGCTCCGTCTGGGGTACGATTACGAGCACGTGAAGCAGTTGAGCACCCTCGCCTACACCAACTTCACCGCGGCATCCGTCGGCATCAACGGATTTACCCTCAATGGCGCGCCGATTCCGCCGCCGGACGAAGGCTTTCCGTGGATTTCCATCGCGGGGTATATCGACATAGGCTCCGGCACCGCCGCATCCAACCTTGACGACAGCGGCACCTACCAGATGGTCGACAACATGACCTGGACGCACGGCGCCCATACCTTCGTTTTTGGGGCAGACATCCGCCATGCGCAAGACGATGCAACCACCGATAACGACCCCTACGGCTTCATCAACTTCACAGGCTCTGAAACCGGCGACCCCGCTGCCGACTACATGATCGGCTCTCCCGCCAACATCATTACCCCCGAGGGTGTGCCGCTCACCGAAGCCCGCCAGTGGCGCGATTTCCTGTATTTTCAGGACGATTGGAAATTTACGCCCAAATTGACCTTCGACCTCGGCCTCAATTATTCCCTCTGGGTCCCGCCGCACGACAATCTTGACACTTCGGAGATGCTCAACTATGCAACCTCGCCTCCAACCGTAGTGCCCTTGCCCAACCCCATCTGGCACATCACGCACAAGGATTTCGGGCCGCGCCTCGGCTTCGCGTATAGTCTTCCCCACCAGATGGTTATCCGCGGCGGCTATGGCATAACCTTCTACGGCGGCCAGTTCGACAACATCAACATTCTTCAGCTGAATCCGCCAGATGATCCCAGCTTCTCGCTCTCCAACGGCACCGACCCCGCCAATCCTCCCTTGGCCACGCTCGAGAATCCGGTTCCGTCGGCAATTACGCCCGCCACACCCAATGTGGTTACGGATCCACAGAATCGCGAGCACCCCGATGTGTATCTGCAGACCTATAACCTTACGCTGTCTAAGCAGTTCTGGGCCAATGTCCTTGACGTCAGCTACGTCGGCGTCAAGGGAAACCATGAGATGACCTCCGACTCCAGCACCAACTCCGGCCCGCCGCAGGCGGCTGGCCTCAGCGTGCAGGCCGACCGGCCCTATCCCACCTTCGGCAA
>JASHUH010000541.1 GCA_030040115.1 Acidobacteriaceae bacterium
TCGCCTCGATGAACGCAGCGGAGCCCATCCTCGCCACGGGGAAGCACGTCATCATTATCGGCGGCGGCGACACCGGCGCGGACTGCCTGGGGACGACGCACCGCCAACACCCCAAAAGCGTGCACCAGTTCGAAATTATGCCCAAGCCGCCGGCGGAGCGCGCGACCTCCACGCCGTGGCCGTTATGGCCGCTGCAATTGCGCACCGAAGGCGCGCACGAGGAGGGCGGCATCCGCGACTGGAGCATCAACAGCCTCAAGTTCACGGGCGACGAGCACGGGAACGTGAAGCAACTGCACGCGGTGCGCGTGGGATCTCCGCCGAAGTTCGAAGCCATGGCAGGAACCGAGTTCACGATGGACGCGGACCTGGTGTTGCTGGCGATGGGCTTCCTGGGGCCGGTGCGCACGGGCATGATCGAGCAGTTGGGCGTGAAGCTCGATAACCGCGGCAACGTAGCCACGACCGACTACATGTCTTCGGTGGAAGGCATATTCGCCGCCGGGGATATGCGGCGCGGGCAGTCGCTGGTGGTGTGGGCGATCAGCGAGGGACGCAAAGCCGCCGCAGCGGTCAACGACTATCTCGCCGCCAAGGAGCCTTTGTCCCAACGCACTGGCCACGTCGGCGCCCATACCACGCGCGCCTGAAGCGCCACGAATCGGATTTAAGAACACTTCTGATTTCCTTACCTCGCTCAATCATTGCGGAACCGGCGGTCAATGGGCGCCGCTCAGCGCGCCTCGCACGTGTGCGGCGCGGACTTCGTCGGCGGTGAAGAGACGAAGGAACGGCGCTCCATGGGCGGCCGCCTCGACAGCCGGGCGGCCGTTGGCCTCCTCACGCTCCACGATGCAGACCACGGCCGCCACGTGCATTCCAGCCTCTTCGGCGGCCTGGATGGCGGCGATGGTGGAAGCGCCGGTGGTGCACACATCGTCCACAATCACCACGCGCGCCCCATCCCGGCAGAAGCCCTCGATGCGTCGGCCGGCGCCGTGCGCTTTTTCCGCCTTGCGCACCAGGAAGCCGTGCAGCAGGGGCGCGTCAGGATGGTCGATGGCGCGCCAGGCGCTGGCCGTGGCCACGTTCGATACGATGGGGTCGGCCCCCAGGGTGAGTCCGCCCACGGCTTCCGCCTCGACGCCGCTCGCTTCGAGCAGGTTGAGAATGGCGTGCCCCGTCAGCCGACCGCCTTCAGCGTGCAGGGTGGTGATCCGGCAGTCGATGTAGTAATCGCTGGTTCCCCCGGAAGAAAGCTTGAACTGGCCGAGCCGGAAGCTCAGACGCGCGAGGAGGGAAAGGAGTTGTTGGGCGTGGGATGTGGTTGGCATCAAGGTGATTGTACGGGGCACCGGGTACGGGGTCAGGGATCGGTTCGCCGATCAGTCTCCTCTTCCCTGTTCCCTGCCCTTCACATCCTTTGCAAATGCCGGAAGCCGCCGGTGCCGACCAGCATGAGGGTAAAGAGCATGAAGTTATAGCAGGCGTGAACCAGCACGCTGGCGGCGAGCGAGCGCGTGCTGAGGCGCACGGCGCACAGCACGATGCTGACGCCGACCAGCAGGAGCAGCGGTCCGACTGCGTAACCGGTTTGCGCGCCGTGCATCAGGGCAAAGGGGATGCTGGTGGCGATGGAAGCCGACGTCATCGCGGAAAAGGACCAGCGGGGATGGCCGTTGCGGGCGAGCGGACGAACGGGCAAGTGCTTGATCTGCTCGGCGAACCAGTCGAACGCGGTGCAAAAGGCGGGAAGGAGAAAGCCGCGAAAGAACATTTCCTCGAAAAAAGGCGCAAAGGTGACGCCAAAGGCGAACAACAGCCAGGCAGCTCCCGGAGTGCGAAAGATTTTATCGATGGGGGCATTCGACGGGCCCGGCATGAATTCACCGCTGAGCAGAGCAAAAAGAAAGCAGACGAAGGCCGCGCCGACGAGGCTCCATCGCAAGCGCAGCGCCGTCGCCCCGTTCCACTGAACGCCCGCAAAGAAGCTTTTGCGCCAAACAAGGGGAAAAATCAGCAGACAGGCGATGAAGGTGATGATGTAAAGAATGGCTTCGCTGCCCAGGGTGTAATGGATGTCGGTGACGGCGTGCTGCACGGTGGAGATGCCGAAGAGGTTGCGGTGCAGCGCGGCGCGCGTGATCAGGCCGGTGCACACCAAACCGAAAAAGAGGAGCAACAGCAGCAGGCCGAAGTGGCCAAAGTTGGGAGTGCGCTCCGGCGGCCGAAATTCGACCGGCTGCCAAGGCCGAAAGACAGGCGGCTCGGGACCGGGAGGATAGATAACTGTCGGCTCGATGGCGGCTCGGGCAGCGGGCTGCCGATGCGGCGCAAAGGCGAAGCCGTCGCTCGGGGTTTCCCCGGGGCCGGGTGGGATCTCCGGGCCACCCTCCCAGCCGCCGGGGTGAGGCTCTTGCACTGAAGACCCTGAGGTGGTTTCGGCACCGGTCCGGTCCGTGTCCGGACCTTCAGCGCCGGGGCAGTCCACGCCTGGGCGCTCAGCCGCTCCAGTTTGAGGCTCGCGCGGCCAGTCCTCGGGTTGCTCCGGTTCGTGTTGCGGAAGGCTGCTCACGCGCGCTCCCTTGTCTTTGGCCGGCCCACTGCTTTGGTCGCGGCTGCTTTTCTTCCCGAGCGAACCTTCGCCGCGGTGGCCGTGGTAAGCGGATCAGGCGCATGGGGCGCGGTCTGGTCCGCATCGGGAGCGGCTAGACCGCGGCCTACGCCATTGGGATGTAAGCCGGCGAGCAAATCTTCGTCCAATTCGGCCTCCTCAAGCCTTCCGTTGCCCGACGTGTAATAGCGAGTCAGGAACTGTCCAGTATAGGAACCCGGCGTCGCAGCAATCCGCGCCGGCCTGCCTTCGCCCACCACGCGTCCTCCGTCCTCTCCGCCTTCGGGACCGAGATCGATGACCCAATCGGTGTTGCGAATCACGTCCAGATTGTGTTCGATGATGATTACGGAATTTCCCAAGTCCGTCAATCGGTGCAGCACCTCGAGCAGTTTGCGCACATCATCGAAGTGCAGGCCCGTGGTCGGCTCGTCGAGCAGATAAAGCGTGCGGCCGGTCTGCCGTTTGGAGAGCTCGCGAGCCAGCTTCATGCGCTGCGCCTCGCCGCCGGAGAGCGTGGTGGCGCTCTGGCCCAAGTGAACATAGCCGAGACCCACATCGACGAGGGTTTGCAACTTCTGCCGCACCTGGGGCACGTCGGCCAGCACGGTGAGCGCGTCCTCAATGGTCAGGTCGAGAATGTCGGCAATGGAGTTGCCGTGAAATTTGACGGCCAGGGTTTCCTGATTGTAGCGGCGGCCGTTGCAGACCTCGCACTGCACATAGACATCGGGCATGAAGTTCATTTCGATGCGGCGCTGGCCGTCGCCCTGGCAGGCTTCGCAGCGGCCGCCGGGCACGTTGAAGCTGAAGCGGCCAGGCTTGTAGCCGCGCTCGCGAGCCTCGGGCAGCATGGCGAAGAGATCGCGGATGGGCGAGAAGACCTGTGTATAGGTAGCCGGGTTGGAGCGTGGAGTGCGGCCGATGGGCGACTGATCGATACGGACGACTTTGTCGATCTGCTCGGCGCCTTCGAGCGCCTCGTGCGCGCCGGGCTCCTCCCGTGAGCCATACAGGGTCCGCGCCAGAGAGCGATACAGAATATCG
>JASHUH010000542.1 GCA_030040115.1 Acidobacteriaceae bacterium
GCGATCTCCCTTACTCTGAAGAGTATGCCGACCGCCTACATCGGATTGGGCGCAAACCTACCCAGCCCCGCCGGTCCGCCGCAGGTCACTCTGCCTCTGGCCATCGAGCGTCTGGCGCAACTTGGCCGCATAACGGCGCGGTCTTCGCTCTACTCGACCGCTCCTGTCGGCCTGGCGGAGCAGCCGCGTTTTCTCAACGCCGTTGCCGCTCTCGAAACCAACCTCACGCCCCGCGCGCTCCTCGATCGCCTGCTCGCCATCGAGCGCCACTTCGGGCGGGACCGCTCCGCCGGTATCGCGAACGCGCCCCGCACACTCGACCTCGACATCCTGCTTTACGGCGATCTCATAGTCTCCGAGCCGGGTTTGCAGGTTCCCCATCCCCGCCTTACACAACGAGCCTTTGTGCTCGTCCCATGGGCGGAAGTTGCGCCCGAAATAACCCTCCCTCCGGAAAGACTTACCGTGGGTGAATGGCTGCGGCGGCTGAGAATTGCCGATCCGGAAGCATGCGCCGAAGTGGTGAACATGGAGGGTTGAAGCGGCAGCGAGGCTGGACGAGCGGCAACCAGGAGAGGAAGGTGTTGGTCGCGCTCCCGATAAAATCTTCTGGTGAGCGCGGATTTCGAAGTCCTGTGTACAGCCAGCGGCGGCGGCCGCCGCGCACGCCTCGAATTGCCCCACGAAACCGTGGAAACGCCGGTCTTCATGCCCGTCGGAACAGCCGGCACGGTCAAAGCCGTCCCGCAGGACATGCTCGAATCCCTGGGCGCGCAAATCATCCTCGCCAACACCTATCACCTGTATCTTCGGCCGGGACACCAGACCATCCGCCGCCTGGGCGGCTTGCACCGCTTCATGACTTGGCCGCGAGCCATTCTCACCGATTCCGGCGGCTTCCAGGTCTTCTCGCTCAGCGAGCTACGCAAAGTCACAGACCAGGGGGTGCGCTTCCGGTCGCACCTCGATGGCAGCAGCCATTTCTTCACCCCCGAACACGCCATCGAGGTCCAGATCGCCCTCGGCGCCGATATCGCCATGGCTTTCGACGAGTGCACCGAGTACCCCGCCGACCGCGCTCGCGCCGAAGAGAGCCTGCGCCTGACCATGACCTGGGCGCAACGCTCGCTCGATTATTTTCGCGATCATCGCCACCAGGTCGTGTGGCGCGAAGAGCCCGAAGCGCGCACGCAGTTGCTGTTCGGCATCGTGCAAGGCGGCATGTTCGCGGACCTCCGCCGCGCCTGCGCCGCGCGGCTGGTGGAAATGGACTTCGACGGCTACGCCATCGGGGGATTGAGCGTGGGCGAGCCGCGCGAGCTCACCCTGGAGATGATCGGCGAAGTGCTGCCCCTGCTGCCGGCCAACAAGCCGCGCTACGTGATGGGCGTGGGCTATCCCGACGAAATCGAGCTCTACGCCCGCATGGGCGTGGATATGATGGACTGCGTGCTGCCCACGCGCGCCGCGCGCCACGGCCTGCTCTTTACCTCCGCAGGCCGCCTCAACATCAAGAACGCCCGCTACGCTGAAGACCAGGGCCCCGCCGACCCGGCCTGCAATTGCCCGGTGTGCCGCCGGTATTCGCGCGCCTATCTGCGCCACCTCATGCAGGCCGGCGAGCCGCTCTCCGGCGCGTTGAACACCATCCACAACCTGGCCTGCTACCTGGGCGTCATGCGGCGCGTGCGCCAAAGCTTCATCGTCGAAAATTCACCATCCGCGCCTCCTGACCGCCGGCGCTGAGCCGCTCTCTTCAGCCAGGCGCAGCTCCCGCCGTCCCACCGGGCAATGGCTTCAACGCCTGCGCGTAGTCCGTATCACAAAGCCTTCCCGCCCGCTTCGGTCAGCCTATACAGCGTCTGCGGCGGCAGCGGCTCCTCTCCACCTCACGGGGCGGGGTGCAACCGGCCCAGATGATAGCTGAGGCCGGTATTCCAGTTCATTTCATCGAGGCCCGGGTTGCTGGGCACGACGAAGCCGTTGGATTGGTGAAAGAAGCCAAAAGCAGCGCGGAAGTCGATGCGATCGTAGAGGCGGAATTGGACGCCCACGCTCTGATCCAGGGCAAAGTCCTGATAGGTGGCGTACTGGGAGAACGCCTTCTTCGTGTATCCCGTCATGCCTGCCTTGATGGCATAGTAGGGCTTGACGTGGGCGTGGTCGAACCAGATGAGACGAGCGCCCAGGGGCAGGATCCCGACGCCGGGGACGGTTTCATGGGATTGTGACAGCGGATCTCCCCAGATGTCGGTTTTGCTGGGTTGGCGGAGGATGACAACCGGCAGAATCTCCGCGGAATAGTCCACGTCGGCGCCGATGATCCTGCCCCACGAATGGCGGTCGTATTCCACCCCCTCGACGTTGAGGTAACTCCACCAGGCGTCGGAGAAGAGGTGAATGTGGCCCATGGAGTTCAGGCTTTCGATGACCATCTCGCTTTCGACAGGAGGGTGCGATCGACGCTCCGAGGATGGCAGGATTGCCGATCCCAGGCGCGGGATCCAGACCATGCTGGCGGAAAAACGCCCGAAGTAATCGGGAATGCCGGCGAGATGATAGGGTACGCCGTTCTCGGCCTCTGGAGTAATGGGGTCGAAGTTGCTGTGCTGGACCCCGCCTTCGACGCGGAACGCCGCGTGCTGGCCGATAGGGGTGTCGATGCCTCCGCCGAGGAATTCGGCAAACGACGCGATGGTGCCTGTATTCCCGTTCCTGTACCCGGAGTTGGCGGTGCTGAACCAGGTGCCGTTCAGGCTGCCTTCGCCGGCCAGGGCCTCGGCGTAGAATCGCTCGCGGTGAAAAGTCGTCCCGTATTGCCCGCCGCTCAGGATGAAGAAGGCGTGCTGAGGGTCGCCGAGGTTGGTTCCGCGGTACAGCGAGTAGTCGAGCTTGATGCGTAGATGACGCCATTCCGGAAAGACAAGGCCGGCATTCATCCCATTCAGCGGCTGGCCCGAACCTGACAGGCCATTGAAGGAGTTGGAGAGCCAGGAGTACCCGGCGTAGATCTGGAAGGGCGGAGGGGAGTTGGCTGGGTCGGCCGCATGGAGAAATGGACACGTTAGCCCAAAAAGTAGGAAAAAATGTATCCGCATAGGTTGCGGGGAACTCCGTGAGAGCATGTTCCCTGCCAGTCGAGGTTTGCCCAACGGCGGTTGGGTTGATAATACAACGGCGCCTTGTGCGGGCGCCCATCGCAGACCAGCCTGGTGATCGCGGTGAACCAAGCACACCACCGGCTGATTAGATAACCGTGTCGGCTCCGTAGCCGCCGGGTAGACTTGGATCACTCAACGAACCAAGGCGCGGAGGAAAGGAGCCGAGCACATGAAGATTGTAGGATGCGATTTACATACGCGCTATCAGCAGATCGCGATGCTGGACGAGGCAACGGGCGAGTTGATCGAACGACGCCTGGAACACGGCGACGGAGAAGCGAAGGAGTTTTATCGCCAGTTGAGCGGGCCGGTGCGGGTGGGGATCGAAGCCACCGGGCCCACGCGCTGGTTCGAGCAACTGCTGGCGGAACTGGGCCACGAGTTGTGGATCGGGGACGCGGCACGCATCCGCGCGGCCGAAGTGCGCAAGCAGAAGA
>JASHUH010000543.1 GCA_030040115.1 Acidobacteriaceae bacterium
ACCGTTTTCGAGGTGCTTTATGGCCGCTTCAACTCCATACCTGACGTTCCGGCCGGTGAATCAAGACCAGGCTGCGCCCGTGTCCACCGTTATTCGGACCCAAGGATCGTCGAGGATGGCGACAACGGTTGCCATTGTGATGCCGAGCCCGATTTCCGCCGCAAACATACCCGGAAATCGAGAAGACGCCAAATCCAATTAGACCTGCTTCTGCGGGGGCGACTGCGTCTCCTGGATAAAAAAAGTCGTGGCTTTCGAAAGGTAATCCTCAATATAAACATTCAGCGAATACGATCCGAAGCTTGGCAGCACGATATTCACAAAGTTCACAAATATATTGTGCCAACCGGCTTCGCTCAGCGTGCAGTTTCCCTCGGCGGTGAACAGCGGCGGACCGGATTCCGTGGCAATCTCGATCCTGAATCTGCAGGTTTCTTCCGGACTCCCCAGTACTTTGACCACCAGGGTGGCGTGGGGTAGAAGGGTCGGCACGGCGGAAGCCGAAATGCGATCGAAGATCCCAACCAGACAGGCCCTGCGGTGTATATCCTGAAATCCTAAGTCGCACAAGATTGCCCAATCGCACTCCGCCATCTCGTCTCCAAATTGAATTGTGTTCTTTGGCGCTTCTCCCCAATCGCAAATTCGCAATCCTGGGGTGTCGGCGTGGAAAGAGCATTCGCAGAAGAAAGGATACCGAATTTCGTTTCCGCAAAGCGCAAAATTCTCGGCGAGGATTTACCGAAGAATCGATAGAGACGAGCAATGACTCGAGGAGCACCAAAGTAAGTTACTGGATGGTCAGTGCGACTCGAAGCCAAAGAATGAGGGCGCGTGGTCGATCAAGACCAGATGACCGGCTTTTCCGATGCAATCGGAATGAACAGCCGGAATAATAGGCGAAGGATCTCAGCGGCAGGGCGTGGGAAGACCTGCTAACCCATCGGCTCCAGCGTCAATCGCGCCGTCAGCACCACCAGCGCCGCCCATAACGCATCGGCGCCCAGCAAGTGCATGATCTGCAGCCACAACGGCGCGAGCCACAACACGTTCAGCACGCCGAGAACATATTGCGCGGCCAGCAACGCGAGCACCAGCGCGGTGAGGCCGCGATTGTTCCCATGGGTGCGCCGCCTGGCCGCGCGCACCAACAGCCAGATGAGAAAAAGGCAGGCTAGAAACGCCACAGTCGGGTGCGTCCAGCGCCAGCGCACCAGCCATGCGCTCCGCGAAGAAAAGTCCTGCGCCAGGGCGCGATGGAGCGATGTGGCCGGGAAGAGCGTATCGCCGAGCGCGGCCAACGAGCCGGTGACGCCGACAATCAGGAACGCGAAGAGGGCGGCCGCGGCGGCAACAGGCGCAACGAGGCGAATCTGGCTCCCCATATAGCCGTCACGGCGGCCGAGCATGTGCGCGGTGAGGGTAAGCGCAGCCAGAAGCAGCAGAGTGTTGGTGAAGTGCAGCGCCAGATACGGCGGACGCAGCGGCGAATGGCTTCCCGCGGTGAGTCCCAGCTTCACCAGGAGCGCGCCGATGGCCGCTTCAACCATGGTGAAGACCACAGCGGCCACGGTAAATGCCCGCGCGAGATGGCCGCGCCGGGTGGCGGCGAAGGTCCATGCCAGCAACCCGACAACGGCAAAAAACGAGATTCCGCTGGTGACGCGATGCGTGAACTCGATGATGGTGTCGAGGCTTGGCGAATGCTGGACGACAGTCCCGTTGCAGAGCGGCCAGTGATTCCCGCAGCCGTCGCCCGCGCCTGTGGCCCGCGTGACGGCGCCCCACAGAATCACAGCCACGAAATAGACCAGCACCCCCCACGCAAACCGCCGCAAAGCCGGCGAAGGCAAACGCTCAGAGCGCACCGAAACCGCTGTAAAAGGTGTCAACGTTCGTTCCGCATCGACCTCTTCCAGTGTAGAACAGCCGGTTCCACGCCATTTTTGCTCGGCGTCGTTGCGCCTTACCGCCCCCGCCTCCTGTGAAGTGGATCCCGTCTCGAGCCGCCACATTCCCCGTGTCAATACCCCAGCCTCCGCGTTTCCCCATATCGCCCACGGATTCAAGGATCTGCCAAACCTGCGCCATTGCCGGAAATTCGCTCCGCATTCGTTAAACTGACGCTTGAGAACGGAGATGGCGCGCACATCTTCCCGCCGGGTGAGCCGGGACGCTCAGCACGTGGCCGGCGTAAGTGCTTGTTTATGAGAAATCTACGGATCAAGCAATTTAGAATCAGTAGCTTACAAGAAGGAATAAATGTGATTCGATTGGAAAAACGTGGCTCAGGCGGCGCACCCCCGGGGGAGAGGTAACCCTGTCCTTTTTAGCCTGCAGCGCAGCTTGACGCTGAGCCGCAGTCTCATAGCTTGTGACGGCTGCGGGCTACTGCAGGTGACGGCGTTCATCATCTCCGCTGCTTCAGGTACGTGGAGTGCGGCGCCGCCATGAAATGCGTTTCCCTGCCCAGCAAGCTCATCCGGCGGCAAACCGGTAGATGCGGGTTGAGCGAAGGCGGGATGGAACGCCGACCGGGCGAAAAGCGTATGAAGGGTCTGCGCTATCCTGATAGACGCAGCACATCATCTTCTCCTCACTGCCGCCAGGGTGGGGAAATTTGTGTCCGGATTCAACGCCTGGCATCACATAGCAGAGAACTCGCGGCATAGGCTCCCCGGCCTGCCGAGCAGCAATCTGAGCCGGGTGGTTCCGGATCGAGGAAGAATCGAGTGAAGAAGAACCCATTCGAGGGCATTCATCGTGCCGGCTGGTTTGTCCTAGCGGGGCTGGCGGCGACCGGTTGCCACACCAAAACGACCTCGGCTGCCGGACCGGCCATGCAGGCCATGCCGGTGCACACGGTCGCGGTGACCTTGACCCCCGTGCCCCAGAGCGACCAGTACGTAGCCACCATCAAATCGCGCCAGTCAGCCACCTTGCAGCCGCAGGTCAGCGGAGTCCTTACGCACATCAATGTCCATTCGGGCGACCACGTCAAAGCGGGCCAGCCGCTGATGGAGATCGACGAGCGACAACAGCAGGCCACCGTGGCTTCCTTATTGGCCACCGAGCGCCAGAAGAAGGCGCTCTACGATTACAACCAGATCGAAGTGGGGCGCGATCAACAGCTTTTCGAGGCGGGCGTGACCAGCCGCGACGCCTACCAGCAGGAACAGCAGGCGTTTCAGAACGCAAAGGCCGATTACGAATCCTCCGTGGAGTCACGCAAAGCGCAGCAGCAGTTGCTCGATTACTACACCATCCGGGCTCCCTTTGACGGCATTCTGGGCGACATTCCCGTGCACGTGGGCGACTACGTTTCACCCTCCGTAACCCTCACCACGCTGGACGAAAACCAGGATCTGGAAGCCTACATTTACATTCCTGCGGAGCACGCCGGGGAATTACGCGTGGGGTTGCCCGTGAACCTGACGGATAATGCCGGCCATCTTCTGGAGCAGACGCGGATCGACTTTGTGTCTCCGCAGGTGGACAGCAACCTGCAAGCGATCCTCGCCAAGGCGCCCGTGCGCGAGACGCCCGAAACGGTGCGCAACGCGCAAATGGTGAATGCGCAGGTTATTTGGAGCACCAAGCCCATGGCGGTGGTTCCTGTGCTCGCGGTGACGCGCCAGAGCGGCCAAACTTTCGTTTTCGTGGTCGAAGGGCAAAACGGCCATTTCCTGGCCCGCGAGTTACCGGTGACCCTCGGCGCCACGGTGGGCAACGCCTATTCGGTATCTTCAGGCCTGGCCGCGGGCCAACGGGTGATCGTCTCGGGCACACAGTTTCTGGTCAACAATATGCCGATCGTTCCACTGGGCGGTTGAGGGGTGCGGCCGCTCGCCTTAGCTTTTCAAAACGCAGAACGGATGAGTACGGAGAACCTGGCGGACCGCATGGCCCGGTCAAGGAAACAGAAGAAGGGGACGCTGCTTGTTCGTTGATTTCTTTATTCACCGCCCGGTTTTCGCAACGGTCTGCGCGTTGATCATCATCCTGGCCGGAGCGGTGTGCATCCCCAACCTTCCCGTGGCCATGTACCCTACGCTTGCCCCGCCTGAGGTGACCGTCACCGCCCAATACGTGGGAGCCGACGCGGAAACCGTCGAGAAAGCGGTCACGATTCCGCTTGAAGAAGCCATCAACGGCGTGGAGGGAATGCGCTACATCAGCTCGACGAGCACCAACAGCGGAACGTGTTCCATCATCGTTACCTTCCAGACCGGGTACGATCTCGACATCGCCGCCGTAGACGTGCAGAACCGCGTGGCCAGCGCGCAAGGACTGCTGCCCAGCGAGGTCATCGCCACTGGGATTACGGTCACCAAGGCCAACACCAATTTCGTTTTTGGCGCTGGGTTCTTTTCGCGCGATGGGCGTTATTCGAGCCAGTTCATCTCCAATTACCTCGAAGTGTACGTCGTGGATGCGCTTAAACGCGTTCCGGGAGTAGGTGATGTGATGATCTTCGGCGAGCGCCGGTACGCCATGCGCGTTTGGCTCGATCCGGTTCGCCTGGCGGCGCGCAGTCTCACCGCGACCGACGTGGTAAGTGCCCTCCAAGAACAAAACATCGAGATTCCCGCCGGACAGCTTGGCGAGCCGCCGTCCAATCCCAAACAGGATTTTCAGATTCCGGTGCGTGTCTCCGGGCGCCTCACCAGTCCCGCCGAATTCGACAATCTCATTGTCAAAAATTCCGCCAACGGCCTGGTGCTGCTCAAAGATGTGGGGTACGCGGAAGTGGGAGCCGAAGACTACAACTCGGCGCTCGAATATTCTGGCCACCAGGCTATGGGTGTAGGCGTGCAGCAACTTTCCAACGCCAACGCTCTCGATGTGGACCGCAGGGCCAAAGCCGCGCTCGCGCAGCTTTCCAAAAGCTTTCCACCGGGCCTTGAATACGCCATCGCCTTCGACACCACGACTGCGGTTGGGGAATCGATCCGCGAAGTCCTGGTCACCCTGGGCGAAGCGATCGTCATCGTCATCGCTGTCATCTTTCTCTTCCTCCTGGACTGGCGCGCCACCATCATTCCCTCTGTCACCATCCCGGTGGCCCTTGTCGGCACGTTTGCTTTCATCAGGATCTTCGGCTTCTCCATCAATTCGCTCACGCTGTTCGGCATCACCCTCGCCACCGGATTGGTGGTGGACGACGCCATCGTGGTCATTGAGAATGTCCAGCGCCATATCGCCGCGGAGCATTCCGATCCGCACCAGGCCACTTCGCGCGCCATGGGCGAAGTCACCAGCGCGGTCATCGCCACGTCACTGGTGCTCATTGCGGTGTTTGTGCCCGTATCGTTCTTCCCGGGAACCACCGGTATCCTTTACCGGCAGTTCTCGCTCACCATCGCCTTTTCCATCGCCATTTCCGCGTTTAACGCGCTTACCCTTTCGCCGGCGCTTTCGGCGCTTTTCCTGCGCGGTGAAGAAGCGCGGCCGCGCCAATTGGACTTCCTTCACATTCGTCTGGTCTCGCGCGCCTTCGCCGGCTGCATCCACCGGGCGGACGC
>JASHUH010000544.1 GCA_030040115.1 Acidobacteriaceae bacterium
GGGGGTGATCCCCCGCAAGGGTGCAGAGTCCGGCTTCGACCGCGGTTATTCCGGCAGCGTCGCCGTCCCGTTCACCGTGAAGCGCCCGGTCACCACCTGCGCGCTCGTATCGGGCTGACCGCCGCCGACTGAAACGGTATACTCCCCCGCCGCTACAATCGGCTCGCCGGCTTCTGTCACCATGCTCATGGCGCGCGGATCGAGCTCAAAGCGCACGCGCTCCGAAGCTCCCGGCGCCAGATGTACGCGTCGGAACGCCCGCAACGCGCGCCGCGGCGCCCCCGGAACACTGGGAAAGCTCAAATAAAGCTGCGCCACTTCGTCCCCGGTCCGATGCCCCGTGTTGGTCACCGTAGCTTCCACCACCGCCGGGCTGCCCGCCTCTACCGCGCCTTCGGGAACGGCGAGTTTGCTGTACGAGAACGTCGTGTAGCTGAGCCCATAACCGAAGGGATAGAGCGGCTGGCCCTCGAAGTAGCGATAGGTGCGGCCCTTCATCGCGTAATCGTCGAAAGGCGGCAACTGGTCCACGCTTTTGTAGAAAGTCACGGGCAGCCTTCCGGCAGGATCGTTGCGGCCGGAGAGCGTTTCGGCCACCGCCGTTCCACCCTCTTCGCCGGGATACCACGCGTCGAGAATGGCGTTGGCGTGTTCGTTGGCCCAGTTCACCGCCAGGGCGCTGCCGTTGGTGAGCACTACCACCAGCGGCTTGCCCGCGGAGGCCACCGACTCAAGCAGCGCCTCCTCCGGCGCCGGCATCTCCAGGCTGGTCCGGTCGCCGCCCTTGAAACCCGGCTCATCCACCTTCATCTCTTCACCTTCCAGATGGCTCGTGAGACCGGCAACGGCAATCACCACATCGGCATTTTTCGCCGCCTCCAACGCCGCAGGATCGGGCGTCAAATCCTCCTGCGTCCAGCCATTGGGCCGCGGAATCGGCCTGATCCCATGGGTGAGAAAATCCGTTCCCGGCACATACTGAATCGTGTCTCCGGCAAATTCCTTGCGCAGCCCTTCGAGAATCGAGACCGTGTGCGTGGGAATGCCGTTGTAATTGCCGAGCAAAACTTCCGTCTGGTTGGCCAGCGGTCCCACCACGGCAATCTTCACGCCTGCAGTCTTGAGCGGCAACACGCCATCGTTCTTAAGCAACGTCATTGACTCGTTGGCCAGTTGCAGCGCCAGCGCGCGATGC
Source organism: Acidobacteriaceae bacterium (assembly GCA_030040115.1). Lineage (GTDB taxonomy): Bacteria > Acidobacteriota > Terriglobia > Terriglobales > Acidobacteriaceae > Telmatobacter. The sequence goes on from JASHUH010000544.1 coordinate 1,196, forward strand.
GCCGGGCTGTTCAACTCGCTTTCGGGAATCTTCGTGTACGGAACCTTCGACGGCGGATCGAACATGCCCAGCTTCATGCGCGCCGTAAACAGCCGGATCAGAGCGCGGTCGATGTCGCTCTCTTTCAGGTAGCCCTCCTGCACGGCGTCCAGATACGGCTTGTAATCGGAATCGCTGGTCACAATCTTGTCGAAGTCGATGCACTCGTTGTCCATGCCCCGATCCAGGCTGACCGCGACCGCCTGCGCCAGGCTGGGCTCATAGTGGTGGCCGCTGTAAATGTCATGCACCGCGCCGCAATCCGAGACCACGTAGCCCTGGAAATTCCACCTCCCGCGCAGTATATCGTCGAGCAAAAACTGGTTGGCGCACGCAGGCTGGCCGTTAATGCTGTTATAGGCGCACATGATCGAGTCGGCCTTGCCTTCCACGATGCCCGCGCGGAACGCGGGCAGATACGTGTCCATTTCGTCGTGCTTGCTCACCGTCACGTCGGCCTTGTGCCGCGTGGGTTCCGGTCCGGAGTGGACGTCGTAGTGCTTGGGCGTCGCAATGGTGCGGTAATAGCGCGGATTGTCTCCTTGCATGCCGGTCACATAAGCCACTGCCATGCGCCCCGTGAGAAACGGGTCTTCGCCATAAGTCTCTTGCCCGCGGCCCCAGCGCGGATCGCGGAAGATGTTGATGTTGGGCGCCCAGAAATCCAGCCCATGGTGAAACGGATTGGTGTGGTTGCGCACCGCCTGCACATGCACCACGCGCGCCTCGATGCTGATGTCGATGGCCATCGTGTGAATCGCCTCGGGATCGAAGGTGGCGCCCAGCCCCACCGGCTCGGGAAACTCTGTTGTTCCATTCACGGCCACCCCGTGCAGCGCCTCGCTCCACCAGTCATACGCAGGCACGCCCAACCGGGGAATCGCGCGCGCCTGGTTCACCAGTTGGCTCGCTTTTTCCTCCAGCGTCATGCGCTGAACCAGGTCGGCCGCCCGCTGTTCCGCAGGGAGCACCGGATTCAAATACGCCGGCTTCGCCGCCTTCTGCGCCGCAAGCAGTGATGCGCCCAGGCATGCCATCCCCGCAACCAGTTTTTGCCATGCAACAGTCCTCATACTTCCCCCTGCCGGGTGAACGGCGCGGTGCGCAGCTTAGGCCGCCGCTTTCACCCCATCCCCTTCCCCGCCGGAAACTCTAATCGCGCCAGGATGAGCTGTCAAGCAAATGCCCAAAGAAAATCGCTTTATGCATCTTGCCTGTGTTCAGCGCTTCAAGCGCTCGCTTTTTTGATGTAATCTTGCTCCCGGAACTCCATGGACGATCTCTTCGCCAGCCAGGGAGTCGCCGATGTCTATAATTTTTCGCGCCCTCGTCTACGCGTCTCTTTTCGTCGGATTCTTGTTCATCTATTTGCCCGGCCGTCTCCTGTCGTGGACGGGCATTCACCGCCCCGCTTCAATGGCGTGGCCGCAGATTGCCGGCCTCATCGTCGCCACCACGGGCGCAATCATTGCTCTATGGTGTGTCTGCGCCTTTGTATGGATCGGCAAAGGCGCTCCCGCGCCCTTCGATCCTCCGCGCCGCCTTGTGGTTCGCGGCCCCTACCGGCGCGTCCGTAATCCCATGTACCTTGGCGCAGCATTCTTCCTTGGTGGCGTCGGGCTCTTTTACCATTCGGCCGCGGTCGCCCTTTACGGGCTGGCTTTGCTTGCCGTCGCGCATCTCATCGTCGTGCTTTACGAGGAACCGGCGTTGCGGCGCAGCTTCGGAGCGCAGTATGAGGAGTATTGCCGCCGCGTCCCGCGCTGGCGCCCCCTCGCCAAGCTCATGCGCGAAACGTCGCAGGCGCCCGTGTCGTCCGTAGCGGCATCCATGCATTCAAGGGAATCCGACCGGGCCCCAAGGGACTGCCGGGTTACCTGGAAGCTAAGTGGAGATCGCATGCAGACACTCCCATCATTTGCGTGTCCGGCCGTCCCGCCCATCGCCCACAGGCTCTTCTGCCTGCACATGGCGGTTACACCCACGCCGATGAATTGCGTTCAACGAATCCCTGCGGCCCGTCTCTTTGGCTTCTGCCGCCAGCGTAAGGAGCGCTGGCAGAAATCTTTGCCCTGAGACGGAGTGATGCCTCATACCGAAAATCCCGGCGCTCGCGAAACCATCGGCCAAAGCACCTGCCCCCGCGATCCGCTCGAAGACGCCGACCGTTTTGCCGCTACCATTCGTAAGTTTGCCGCCGCCATCGTTCGTGGTGTCCCGCCGGTGAATCAAGGCTCAGACAGGCAGCCCTCAGCTTTGCGAACCAACCCGGCCCAGGACCAGGAACGGCCGGACATCGAAGCAAGATACCGGGTGCTTGTTGAACAAATCCCGGAAGCCATCTTCATGGTCTTTTTGGAGGGCGGCGCCAGCGAAGTGTATGTGAGCCCTCAGATCCAACAAGTGCTTGGATTTACTCAGGAAGAGTGGCTCGATGATCCCGTGCGCTGGTGCCGCCAGATTCACCCTGAAGACCGCGCCCGCTGGAGCAGTGAGGTCGCGGAAACTCTCTCCTCGGGCAAACCTCTGAAATCCGCTTGCCGGGTGCTGGCTCAGGACGGGCACATCGTCTGGTTCCATTGCGAAGCCAAGTTGGTGCGAAAAAAAAGCGGCGAGCCGTGGTTTATTCACGGCGTCGGATTCGACATCACCGAGCTGAAGCAAACCGAGGAAGCGCTTCGCCGCGAAAACGCCGAACGGGACCGCAATCGGGCGCAGGAACTGAAGCGTCAAATCGCCAAAGTGGAACAGAGTGAATCCAGGCTCGCGGCCATCGTCGAGTCATCCGAGGACGCGATCCTCAGTAAGAACCTTGATGGCGTCATCACCAGCTGGAACGCAGCCGCCGTCCGCCTCTTCGAGTACCGGCCCGAAGAGATTCTCGGAAAATCCATCCTGCTGCTCGTGCCCCCGGAACTGCACGATGAGGAAATGTCGATTCTCGATAACCTCCGGGCAAACAAGCGCATTACCCATCTGGAAACCCAGCGTCTGACCCGGAGCGGCGCGCGCATTGAGGTGGCCATGACGGTTTCGCCCATTCGCGACCCCGCGGGACGGGTAATCGGCGGGTCCACCATCGCCCGGGACATTACGGAACTGAAACGGATCGACCAAAAGTTGCGCGTCACCGAGAAACTTGCCGCTACCGGACGCCTCGCGGCCACCATTTCCCACGAGATCAACAACCCGCTTGAAGCCGTCACCAACTTGATCTATCTCGCCAAAAACGAGGCCTCCCTGCCGCCCAACACCTGGCGCCTGCTCCAGGATGCGGATCGCGAACTGCAGCGGGTGGTGCATATCGCCCGGCAGACTCTGGGCTTCTATCGCGACACCAGCGTTCCCATAAAAATCGACCTTCCCGAACTGCTCGGAGACGTGATTGAGATTTACCGCCGCAAGATGGCGAATAAGAACCTCAACGCCATAACCCGCTATGGCCCATCCTGCGAATTGCTTGGCCTGCCGGGCGAAATCTGTCAGGTCTTCTCGAACCTTCTCGCCAACGCCATCGACGTTTCGCCCCATGGCGGGGCCATTGTTCTGAAGATGACCCGCTGCCGCGACTGGAAAACCAGCGATCGTTGGGGAGTCCGCGTCAGTGTCGC
>JASHUH010000545.1 GCA_030040115.1 Acidobacteriaceae bacterium
GTGGACTCGGCCGACATGGGCGGCATGGCTTCCAGCTTCTTGAGCTCCTGGATGGCCTTGTCAAGCACATCTTTGGGCATGCCCGCGCTTTCGATCTTCTTGCGCAGCTCGTCAAACTCGCCTTTTTCGCCGCGGCCCAGCTCCTTCTGGATGGCTTTGATCTTTTCGTTGAGGTAATACTCTTTCTGCGCCCGCTCCATCTGCCGCTTGACCCGCGATTGAATGTTGCGGTCGAGATCCAGCTTCTCGATTTCGATGTCGAGCACGTCGGCAATGCGCGCCAGCCGCGCCGCCGGATCGAAGATCGCCAGCAGCTCCTGCTTTTCCTCGATGCCCAGTTGCAAATTCGCGGCAATGGTGTCGGAGAGCTTCGACGGCTCGTCCATACGCACCGCGGCGATGATGGTTTCGTAATTGAGCGACTGCTGCAGTTTCACGTACTGCTCGAAAAGCGATGTAACGCGCTGCATCAGTTGCTCGACGGCCGTCGTCATTTCGAACTGCGTCTTGCCGGTGCGCACCGTGGCCACAAAAAAACCGTCGCGGTCGTTCATCTCAACCGACTTGGCGCGCTCGATGCCTTCCACCAGGACCTTGATGTTGCCGTCCGGCATCTTGACGCTTTGGACAATATTGCAAATCGATCCAACCTGATAAATGTCCTTGGCCTTGGGCTCGTCGATCGAGGCGTCGTGTTGCGTGGCGAGAAAAATCTTGCGGTCGCCGGTCAGAGCTTCTTCGAGGGCGCGGACGCTGGACTCGCGGCCGACAACGAAAGGCGTCATCATGTAAGGGAAGATGACCATGTCCCGGATGGGCATCATGGGCAGCTTGCGCAGCTCGTTTTTTTCGCGGGGTATGGTCATTCCAACACCTGAAACCATTAGACGTGGGAGATGCGATCTGGCTCTTTTGGGCTCGGGTCCTTCTTTCGAAATTGTACAGCCGATCGGGCCGGGCGCGAAGCTCCAGACCCACCCGTTGGTGTTACTTCCAGCCGGTTTCCAGCGCCTGATTGGGCGGGCGATTGCGCCTCCATTGGCGGTTCCCAATGCTTTCGAGTAGACCTATAAAGCGTTCTCAGCGGCGAACACAAGGGGAATCCGCAACGGCTACAGCTTTTCGAGATTGGCGAATTTCTCCATGAGCTTTTTCATCCCATGACCTGGAAAAACGACCGTCAGCTTGGCGTCTTCGCCTTCGCCTTCGCGCAGTATCACCGTGCCTTCGCCGTACTTCGCGTGGCGCACGCGCTGGCCCTGTTTCAATCCCGTCGCTCCGTGCGTGACGGGGACGTCCATCGCCGGCCGCGCAAATGCGCCGGGTCGGCCGCCTTTTTGGGCGCCGAAAGAACGCGCAATGTTGTCAAGCGCTTCGGCGCCTCCACTCTTTGCAGCGGGGTCGTGAGCTGACGAGAATTGCCGCGCGCCCGGCCGCGGAGCCTCCTGGCTCTCGTCCTCGTAGTTGAAATGCCGCCGGTCGAAGTCGCTCGTGGACCGGCGGTCATTTCTGGCTCCATAATTGCCGTAACCGGAGCCGTACGCCGGCGTGGACCGCGCCGGGCCTTCACCCCACGGACGAAGACTTGTCCGTGGGGACCCCGGGCTGCGACCGCCGAGGTTTTCGAACAGCCGCTGGGGAACCTCTTCAAGAAACCGCGAAGGAATGCTCGCCTCCGGCGCGTCATTGCCGTAGCGGCGACGATAATGCGCCCGCGTGAGAATCAGCGTGTTCATGGCCCGCGTCATGCCCACATAGCAAAGCCGCCGCTCCTCCTCGAGCTCGTCGGGATTGTTCAACGTGCGCGAGTGCGGAAACAGGCCCTCCTCCATTCCCGCCAGAAACACCAGGGGAAACTCCAGGCCTTTGGCGGAGTGGAGCGTCATCAGGGTGACGCGCGCGTTGGGATCGAACTGGTCGGTGTCGGACGCCAGCGCCGCGTGATCCAGAAAATCCGCCAGCGTCTCGCCGCGCGCCTCGGCGTCGTGCGCGGCGTTGGCCAATTCCTTCAAGTTCTCGATGCGGCTGAAGGCCTCCGGCGAGCCCTCGGCTTCGAGCGCCTTGATATAGCCGGTGCGATCGATGATGAAGCGGATCAGCTCGGGCAGCGTCGCCGCGTCGCCCGGAACGCGAAATCCCGGCACAGCCTTTTCTTCGTCCTTGGCAATCTCTTCCGCATCGGATTCAAAATCGGCATGGGGCTGCGATCGTTCCTTCCCCGGCTCGGCGGCCTCGGCGGCTTCTTTGCGCATCTTCAGAAAAGGCCGCTTGGGCGTTTCTACGAACGGCGAAAAATGCGTCGCGTCGAGCAGCGGAATCTGAGCTTCATTGGGGCCGAAGCCGATATCGGACGTCTCTTGCAGCGCTTCCGCAACCGACTGCTTCTCTCCCGCCGCCGGCGCGTCGGCGCCAAACGCGAAATCCGTGTCCGCCGCGCCGGTCTCCGCCTCCGCCACATCGGCGGCGAGTTTGCCCGCGAAATCCGGGTCCAGCATGGCTTGCGCATCCAAAATGAGCTGGCGAAACGATTCCACCGCCATGAGCGCGCGGGTGGGAATCAGCTTGTTGGCAACCGCCGCGCCTGCCGCGTCCCATGTCGAGCTGCCGGTTTCCAAAGCCAGCCGCTCAATGGTCTCCAGCGTCGCCTTCCCGATGCCGCGCGCCGGCGTGTTGATGACCCGGGCGAGCGCCATGGAATCGTGCGGATTCTTCACCAACCGCAAATACGCCAGCAGGTCCTTGATTTCGGCGCGCTCGTAAAAGCTGAATCCGCCCACCATGGTGTAGCCGATGTTGTAGCGGCGCAGCGCCTCTTCGACCAGCCGCGATTGCGAGTTGGTGCGATACAGCACGGCGCAATGGGCGCCGCTGCGCGCTCCGCTCTCTTGCGTTTCGGACGAGTTCTGTGAGCGAAGAAAACCCTGAATCTTGTCGGCGATGAAGAGCGCTTCGTTTTCCCCGTCCGGAGCCTCATAGTAGCCGATGGGTGAGCCGCCCTGCCGGTCCGTCCACAGTTTTTTGCCCTTGCGGCGAACGTTGTTCGCCACCACTGCGCCCGCCGCTTCCAGAATCAGCTGCGTCGATCGGTAATTCTGCTCCAGGCGCACGATGCGCGCTTGGGGAAAATCCTGCTCGAACTCCAGAATGTTGCGGATGTCGGCCCCGCGCCAGGAATAGATGCTTTGATCCTCGTCGCCGACCGCGCACACATTCTTGTGATCGCCGGCCAGCAGCTTCATCAGCTCGTATTGCGGCCGGTTGGTGTCCTGATATTCGTCCACCAACAGGTATTGATACCGCCGCTGATAACGCTGCCGCACTTCGCCGGAAGCTTTGAGCAGGCGCACCGCCTCGAGCAGCAGGTCGTCGAAGTCCAGGGCGTTGTTCTTGGCCAGCTCCGCGTGATAAGCCTGGTAAAT
>JASHUH010000546.1 GCA_030040115.1 Acidobacteriaceae bacterium
TCAAAGACGTCTCCCGCGCCCAGCGCTACTTCCGCCTCGCCCGCCCCTGAATCACTCCTGACCGCCCTTAACCTTGGGAAACGAACAGCGGCGGGTGGCCCCGATCCCAATCACCCTTCCAAACTCCGCTGAGGGTGCCCCCGGTCCCTCGCCTTTGGGGACCGGGGATCGCACAGACCTCAGACGGGTGGCTCGGCTCTCAAATCCTCTTCTCCGCCACGGAGGATGGGCGCCGGGAGACTACGAACGGTAAGAGTCCTTCCCACTTTCTGATATAACCAACCTCTGTGAAGCGTCTCCATTCCTTGCTTCCCTTTGCCTTCGCGCTCTTCGCCATCCCTGCCGCGGCGCAAAGCCCTCCCAGCCATCCCTGGCAAATCGGCCCCTTCACCCGGCGCGCCGACGACAAACCGGTGATCACGCCCAATCCCGCCGCCGTTTTTCAGGACCCGATCCTGCATGCACCCGTGCACTGGGAAGCCCTCCATACCTTCAACCCGGCCGCCGTTGTGCGCGAGGGCAAGGTCGTTGTTCTCTATCGCGCCGAAGACAACACCGGGGAAATGCAGATCGGCATGCACACCTCCCGCCTGGGTCTCGCCGAAAGCGACGATGGCGTTCAATTCACCCGGCGGCCCGAGCCCGTCTTCTACCCCGCCAACGATAGCCAGAAAGATCGCGAGTGGCCCGGGGGTGTCGAAGATCCCCGCATCGTCGAGACCGAAGACGGGGCCTACGTCTTGACGTACACCCAGTGGAACCGCCAATTCTGGTGGGTTGGCGTCGCGGCCTCTTCCGATCTCGAGCACTGGACGAAATACGGGCCCGCCTTCCAGGACGCCGGCGGCGGTAAGTACGCGACCCTGAAATACAAATCGGCGGGAATCGTCACCGCGCTGCGCAAGGGAAGGCTCATCGCCGTCCGCATCCACGGCCGGTACTGGATGTACTGGGGCGAAGGCGCGATCCACCTGGCGACGTCCCCAGACCTGATTCACTGGAGTCCTATTGAGGACGCGCGTGGCGATCCCATTGAAGTCTTGCGGCCCCGGCCCGGACAGTTCGACAGCTCGTTCCCCGAGACCGGTCCTCCGCCCGTTCTCACCAGGCGTGGAATTGTTGTTCTCTACAACGGCAAGAACGCCGCCTCCCATGGAGATCCTGAGCTCGCCCCCGGCGCTTATTCCGTCGGCGAAGCGCTGTTCGCCGCCAACAACCCGCAGCATCTGCTGGCCCGCACCGCGAATCCCGTGCTGGAGCCGGTTCTCCCCTGGGAGAAGAGTGGTCAATATGCCGCCGGAACCACCTTCGCCGAGGGACTGGTCTCCTTCCACGACCATTGGCTTCTGTTTTATGGCTGCGCCGACTCCTTCGTCGGCGTGGTTTCGGCCCCTTGGTCACCTTGACTTTGTTGGTGGGCGGCCCACCCTTAACCCAAGCACACTGTGAAGTCGCGTTACTCAGTCTTGCGCTTGGAATTCAAGGCGCATCGCCGGGTCCCGCAGATGGCGTGACGAGCGTCATCGCCCGCGCGCCAGCAAGAAGGTCTGTTGTGACAAGAGTCAACGCCCGCATTCGATTAGGGAGGGCTTGAGTGACGCGCGTCACCGCCCGTATTCCAAGCAAGAACGTAGGATTGTGGACTTGAATAATGCTCCCTTCGGAACGACGGCTCTATTGAAAGTCCATCGCATAGGGCGACTGTGCGATCAGGAGAAAATGGGGCCGGGCCAGATCGGAATATCCGCGACATTTCCTTGCCTCTGCCTTCCAAACGTGGAACGAAGAGTGTCGCCGGGGAGGGTGCCGGGATGGAGCAAAAACAGGCGAAAAAGCCGAGCTGCGAGGAGAATCGATGGCGAAGAAAAACGTGGATCGTAGAGCATTCCTGAAGGGCGCGGCCCTGGCCGCTCTGGCCCCCGCCGCGCAGGCCGCCCCGGCTGCAGGCCATTGGGATCGAGAAGCGGACGTAGTGGTGGTGGGATCCGGCGCTTCCGGCCTGCCCGCCTCGATTATCGCCAAGGAGAACGGCGCGTCGGTGATTCTGGTCGAGGCGAACCGCGACATCGGCGGTCACGCCGCCCTCAGCTCCGGTAACATCCCGCTCGGGGGCGGCACCAAGGCGCAGAAAGACGCCGGAATTGTGGATTCGCCCGATATCCTCTTCAAGGACCTCACCGACTGGTCGGTGGTGGAACCCAACGGCGCCGCCGATTACCGATTCAACGACCGCGACATCGTTCGCGCTTTCGCCGACAACAACGGCTTCGCCTACGACTTTGTCGTGTCCCATGGAGTTGTGTTTACGACCCCCGTGCCCAACTTTATGGGCATGAACGCAGCAGGCCTCTCGGCGCCCAGGTCCATGCACGCGGCGGTCATGGCGTGGCCCCAGATTCAAACCGGCAGAGCGGTGGCCCCCGCCGTGCAGAAAACCATTCCCGGGGGCATCGGCATCGTGCGCCCGCTGGAGGCGGCGGCGCGGAAAGCGGGAGTCCAAATTCTGCTTGAGCACAGGATGACCAGCGTGATCCGGGACCACAACAACACCGGCCGCGTAGTGGGAATCGCCGTCGAGACCAACGGCGACAGGCTCAATATCCACGCCCGGAAAGGCGTCATCCTCTGCACCGGCGGCCACTCCGGCAACGTGCATTTCCGGCGCATATTCGATCCCCGCCTCACGGAAGAATACTGCGGCGTCGCGGGCGAACCCTATACGTTCCAGGACGCCAGCGGAGAAATCGCCGCCATGGCTGTCGGGGCGGCGCTTTGGGGCTCCGCCAACCAGAGCGGGGAATTCGGCATTGCGATCACCAGAGCGGGCTACATCGGCTGCCAGTACGGCTACCCTTCGATGTTTCCAACGTGGCAACCGGCCAGCGAATACTTCCACCTGGTCCGCGCCACCGGCCTGAAGGTCCAGGATTATCAAAATGCGATCCACGTCAACCAGGTGGGGTTGAGATTTTACAACGAGATGATGACCCGGTTCCCCGGCGCGCGCGCCAAGTATGAGCCGGAGAGTTGGCGCAACGCGGCCCACATGGGGTGGAACCCCGACGACTACCTTCCCGCCGCCATGGGCCTGAATGGCGGGACAGGGAACGGCGGCGGGCCGATTTGGGCCATCTTCGACGCCGAGGCGGTGAAGCGCGAGAATTGGACTGTGGAACCGCCCTATGTGGATCGGAAAGCCGGCTTCTTCTTTTCCGGCGACACCATTGCCGAGCTGGCGGCCAACATCTCAAAAAACAAATATCAGAAGAACCCGATGCCGGCCCAGGCGCTTCAGAATACGGTTGCCCGCTACAACTCTTTTGTGGAAGCGGGCACGGACGCGGATTTCGACAAGCCCTCCCCCAAATACAAAATTCAGACGCCTCCGTTTTACGCCGCCTGGGCCACGCCCGTCCTTCACGATTCCCGCGCCGGCCTGCGCGTCAACCCGCGCAACCAGGTGCAGGACTTCAACGGCGAGGTGATACCGGGCCTCTATTGCGCGGGCGAGTCCGCCGGTGGATTCAGCGAGCACGGCATTGCCCGTTGCATCGTCGGGGGCCTCATTGCCGGCAGGAGCGCCGCCGCCGAAGAGGTGTGAAGGCAACCTCGGCATTGAACCGCAACGTCCGCTGCCCAACCCGCCGTCCACCCCGTGCAACCAAGTCCCCTAGCTTGACGGCTTCTGGTAGACTTCCCGCATGAAAAATTGCCGATTCGCCGCCCTCGCACGCGTGTCGCTGCTCACCCTTGTGGCCGTCTTGTTCGCCGCCCCGCTCGCCGCCCCGCAGGACTGGGCCAAACAGATCCTCGACCGCTCGCCGCGCCATCAGGAATGGGTCAACATCCCCTCCCCTCACGGAACCGTGCAGGCTTTCATCGTTTACCCGCAGGTCAGCCGCAAGGCGCCCGTGCTCCTCATGATTCACGAAATCTTCGGCCTCACCGACTGGGTGCGCAGCATGGCCGACGATCTCGCCGCCCACGGCTACATCGTCATCGCCCCCGACCTGCTTTCCGGCACGGGCCCCAACGGCGGAGGCAGCAGCGCCTATCCCGATCAGGACGCGCGCGTCAAAGCCGTCTCCATGCTCAATCCCGACAGCGTGACCGCCGAGCTCAACGCTGCGGCCGACTATGCCCTCAAGCTGCCCGCGGCCAGCGGCAAACTCGCCGTCATCGGCTTCTGTTGGGGCGGCGGCCAGTCCTTCCGCTTCGCCACCAATCGCCACGATCTCAGCGCCGCCTACGTCTTCTATGGTCCGCCCCCCAAGGAGCTCGCCGCCATCACCGCACCCGTCTACGGCTTCTACGCCGGCAACGACGCGCGCATCTCGTCCACGGTTCCGGCCACCCAAACGGCCATGGCCGCCGCGGGTAAAAAATACCAGCCCGTCATCTACAAAGACGCCGGCCACGGCTTCATGCGCATGGGCGAGGACCCGTCCAACACCAATCCCGCCAACACCACGGCGCGGAATGAAGCGCTCACCCGGCTGGAGCATCTGTTGAAGAAGATGTAGCAAGAAGGGCCGGTCTCATTCCTGCCGGCCGTAGCGAAGTTTGAATGGCTTCCAGAAAAAAACCGGCAAAACCGCTCCGCTGCCCCACCTGCGGCGCTTTGGTCCGCCTCCGGGACGAGGATTTCCCCTTCTGCAGCGATCATTGCCGCCAAATCGACCTGGGTAAGTGGGCCACCGGCGTCTACAAGATCAGTTCTCCGGTGCTCGACCCTGAAGTTCTCGAAGATCTGGGCGGCTCCGGTACGCCTCGTGGCGGAGGCTCGCATGAGAGCTGAAAGCGCCGCACCTGCCCCCACCAAGGACCGAAGAAAAATCGCATGGGCTTTCCTCGTCGCCACGTTCTTCGGCGCCGGATGGCTGAAACCAGCGTCCGGCTCCTGGGCCTCGGCAGCCGCAGTGCTGCTTTGGGCGGCGTTCGCCTGGGCCCTCCACCCGGCGCCCTGGGTGCTCGCGCTGACCTTAGCTTGTGGAATCGCGCTCACCCTCGTCCTCGGCATTCCCGCCGCCTCCATAGCCGAGCATGAGAGCGGTCGCCACGACCCCGGGTTCGTCGTCATCGACGAAGTCGCCGGCCAATGGATTGCCCTGCTTTTCTGCCCGCTCGACTGGCGCTATGCGCTGCTGGCATTTGTGCTTTTTCGCGCCATCGACATCGTCAAGCCAGTTCCTGCCCGTCAACTGGAACGGTTGCCCGGTGGCTGGGGAATCGTTTTCGACGATGTGGCCGCGGGCTTGTATGCTTTGGGTATAGTGTCGCTTGCGCGATACTGGTTCTGAGATGGCGCGACTTGGTTCACAACCCGCTCCGGAAGGCATTCCTTTGCCCCGCATCGCCGATCTTGCGCCGGCCGCCGCTCTGCCTCTCGGTGACGTCGAATTGAGCGGATCCCACCTGGGACCGCACAGCTTCGGCCCTCCTGCGGTTATGGTGGATGGTCACCCCGCCCAGGTGTTGATGAGCCGGCCGGCGCGTCTCATCTTTCGCGTCCCTGAGCGCGCTTCCACGGGCTTGGTCGAAGTGCGTAGTCCGGCCGGAACCAGCAACACCGTCCCCCTGCGTGTGGCGCGCCAGCTAACCGATAGCCTGCACCCGGTTACCAACCCGGCCATCAGCCGCTCCGGCATGATCTACGCCACCATCTCCGGCCCGCGGGGCAAGCAGACGCCTGTCTCCGTGGTGCGCATCAGTCCCGACGGGCGCGGCACACCGTTCGTTACCGGCATCTTGAATGCCACTGGGCTGGCCTTCAACACCGCCGGCGATCTCTTCGTAACCTCCCGCGCCGAGGGCAACGTCTACCGCATCGACGCCGCCGGCGAGTCCACCGTCTACGCTGAAGGGATGGGCGTCGCCACAGGCGCGGCGTTCGACCGCGACGGCAATCTCTACGTGGGTGACCGCAGCGGCACAATTTTCAAGATCAATCCCCAGCGCCAGATCTTTGTCTACGCCACCTTGGAGCCGAGCGTCGCAGCCTATCACATTGCCGTCAACGCCGAAGGCCGCCTGTTCGTCACCGCGCCTTCACTTTCCTCCAATGACGCTATTTGGGTGGTCGAGCCCAATGGAGACACCCGCGCCTGGTTTCGCGGCCTTGGCCGCCCCCAGGGGCTCGCCCTCTCGCGCGACGGCGATATTTACGTGGCTGCTTGCCTGCACGGACAGCGCGGCCTGGTGCGCGTCACGCCCACTGGCGAAGCTTCGCTCGCGCTTTCGGGAATCAACCTGGTCGGTCTTGCCTTCTCTCCCCTCGGCGGCGCTATCCTCGCCACCCACGACGCCGTTTATGATGTGGATTTGGGCGTCGAAGGGCTGGATCTGTTTTGAAGCCCTCAGCCCTCAGCTTTCAGCCATCAACCAGATCGAGGACCCGTCGGAGAGTCGCGTTCCGCCCATGGTAACCACCGCGGCTGATCCGACGCTCTGAAACTGAGAGCTGAGAGCTGATAGCTGAAAGCGGCCTTTATGAAATCCGAAATCATCGCCGTCGGCTCCGAGATGCTCACCCCGCATCGCCAGGACACCAACTCGCTCTATCTCACCCAAAAACTCAACGCAATCGGCGTCACCGTCGCCTTCAAGACCATCGTCGGCGACCGCCGCAAAGATCTTGTCAACGCCATCCGCACCGCGCTGGGACGCGTCGACATTCTCCTCCTTATGGGCGGCCTCGGCCCTACTGAAGACGATCTTACGCGCGAGGCCGCGGCCGAAGCGCTCTCCCTCGCCCTGCGCCGCGACGCCACCCAGGTTGCCGCGCTCCACGCGCGCGCCGCCACTTGGCGCATCTCCATGCCCCCAAACAACCTCAAGCAGGCCGACGTTTTGGAAGGCGCAATCCTGTTGCCCAACTCGAATGGCAGCGCTCCCGGCCAATGGCTCGACACCACCTTCGCCGGCTATCGCAAACTGGTCGCGCTACTTCCCGGCCCTCCGCACGAGTGCAAGCCGCTTTTCGACGCCGAGTGTTTGCCGCGGCTGCGCGAAGCTGCGCCGCCCCGCGCCATCGCCACCCGCACACTCAAGGCGGCCATGCTCCCCGAGTCGCAGGCTGACAAGCTGCTTGCGCCCATCTACACCACCTATGCGGATGTTGAAACCACCATCCTCGCCCACGCCGGCGACATCCAACTGACCCTCCTGTGCGCCAAGCCAACCCTCGAAGCTGCGCAGCAGCGGGTCGACGAGCTGGCCGGTCGCATGGAAGAGGCGCTTGAAGACTGGCTCTACTCTTCCCAGGGCGACACGCTCGAGCAGATCGTGCTCTATTATCTCGGTTTGCGCCAGGCCACGCTGGCCGTCGCCGAAAGCTGCACCGGCGGGTTGATTGCCCAGCGCATCACGTCCGTTCCCGGAAGCTCGCGCTCCTTCCTGGGCGGAGCCGTAGTCTACTCCGACCCGCTCAAGTCCGCTTTTGCCGGCGTCCCCGAGGATCTCATCGCCCAGCATGGAGCCGTCTCCGCCGAAGTGGCGAAAGCCTTGGCCAACGGGATTCGGCTGCGTACCGGAGCCACGGTCGGTC
>JASHUH010000547.1 GCA_030040115.1 Acidobacteriaceae bacterium
CGACTTCGCCTTGTCTTCGGGAATCGGTTCGATTAATCCCGCCCAGTTGTTTCGCGTGTTTCCGACCTCGTCGCTGACGCGCCACGATTTCATCTCATCTTCTGGATAGGGCCGCAGGAGATCGAGCGGAAGAGCGTATTCCTCGCTTTCCTCTAGCCATCGCTGATAGTCCTTGGGCTTGAGGATCACACCCATGCGGTCGTGATATTTCGCCATCCACTCGCTCGGATCGGTGGTGAGGATGGCGAAAGATTCGAGGACCTCGCCGGATTCCTTGTCTTTCCAGCGGTCCCAGATTCCTGCAAAAGCAAACGGGCTGTCATCCTTCAGGCTGAAGGCACGCGCCTGTTTTTCTCCATCGACCTCGGGCCATTCATAGAACCAGTCGGCAGGAACCAGGCAACGGCGATGCTTGAAGGGTTCGCGCCATACGCCGCTCGTGGTGAGCTTATCGGCATCGGCATTGATGGTCGAGTATTTCAGCTTGACGGTCTTGGACCAGTAGGGCACAAGCCCCCACTTCATGAGCGCAATTTCCCGTTCGCCTGTTTCCGCGTTCAGCCGGATGACGGGCTGGAAGCTCTGAGGCGCGGCATTGTAGGTTGGGGCCAGCTCGGAATCATTGAAGACATTCGTGTTGTGGGTGCGAAACCATTCCGCGATGCGTTGCTTGTCCGCCCGTCTTCCGTACCGGCCACACATAGGTCCATGCTACTGCCCGCCAATGGTTTTTCTGGAATTATCTGTGCTTTCAAAATCTATGACTTATCGAGTAATTGCACCGGACCAAGTGCATCTGGAGATTGACATGGGAATATCGGATAAGGCGAAAATAAGGCGAATATGTCATCGGCGGCCACACTCCGGCTCCAGATTGAAACCGCGCTCGCTCACCGCATTCCCTCGGCCCTGACCCCACGGGCCAAGGTGATTCGGCCGGTAGCGCCGACCGGCGTGGCGGAGCTCGACATGCTGCTGGATGGCGGCCTGCCGATAGGGGCGCTCACTGAGATGGTGGGGCCGGAATCGAGCGGACGCACGGCGGTGGCGCTATCGTTTGCGAGAGGCGTCACGCGGTCGGGGAGCGTATGTGCCTGGATCGATGTCAGCGATGCACTTTCGCCGGAGTCGGCGGCGGAGGCGGGAGTCGATCTCTCCAGGTTGCTGTGGGTGCGTTGCGGCGTGATTGAGGCCCAGGTGCGGCCACGAGAGGAGTACACGTTCAGCCTGCCCGACAAATACATGGTTTCTGCGCCAGTGAAGAAAGGGCTGCATGGCGGTGGCTGCGGCGGGCATCCGCGCAACGAAGTCAAAGGCATGGCTCAAGCCATCGGCGGGCTATTGCACTCTGAGGCGATTGCGCCACGCTGCGCGGAGCCGCAGAAAAGAATGCGAGCGGAACGCGAGACCTCTTCTCCGCAATCGCAGATACAAACGCAGCAACGATACGTCGTCCGTGGGGCGAAGCCGTGGGCACGAATGGATCAGGCATTGCGCGTTGCGGATCTCGTTCTGCAGGCTGGCGGATTCAGCGCTGTTGTGCTCGATATGGCAGGCATCGCGCCGGAACACGTTGCGCGCGTGCCGCTGGCGACGTGGTTCCGCTATCGGGCCGCAGCGGAGCGGACCCAGGCGAGCGTGCTGTTGCTAACCCAGCATCCCTGTGCCAAGAGCAGCAGAGAGTTGATGTTGCGATTCGAGGCTGGACGAGCGCGCCGCGATGAGGTCACGGTCTTCAATGGAATCGAACATCATGTAGAGGTTGCGCGGCGGCGGTTTACGGAAACGCCTGCAAACGTGGTTCCTCTGCGCAAGCCGCCGCAAAGAGAGACCGCCGCGCGCTGGAGCAGCCAAGCGAGCTGGGTAGGCGGACGATGACGAAACCTGCCGAAGTGTACGCCTGCCTTCATGTGCGGGAGTTTCCCGCGCAGGCGCTACTTCGTCTACGGCCTGAGTTTTCTAGCAAGCCGTGCGTTGTCATGGAAGGTGAGCTGCCGTTGCAACGGGTCTGCTCGTTGAACGGAAAGGCGCACAAGATCGGCTTGGCGCATGACATGACGCAAGTAGAGGTTGATACCTTTTCCGGCGTCACGGTGTTGCGGCGGTCGCGATCCGAAGAGACCACAACAAAGGCGATTCTGCTTGAATGCGCAGGAGGATTCTCGCCGCGTGTCGAGGACCGGAGCGAAGACAGCTCCTTTCTCTGTGTGATCGATATTGCCGGGACACAAGGACTGTTTGGTCCGCCGGGAATACTGGCAGAAAAGCTGCTTGGACGTGTTGATGCGCTGGGCATCAAGGCTTCCGTTGCGGTCAGTGCGAATTTCCATGCGGCAATTGCGCTTGCAAAAGGCCAGCCCCCACAGACGGTCAAGGTGATTCCAACAGGAGAGGAGATGGCGGTGCTGGCGCCGCTGCCGTTGACCGTGCTCGATCTCTCTGAAGGGCAGGCAGAAACCTTCGCACTGTGGGGCATCCGGACATTGGGGATGCTCGCGGGACTGCCGGAAAAGGAGCTAATCTCCCGGATGGGACAGGCCGCCAAGCGATTGCGCCTGATGGCGCGCGGCGAGATGCTGCACTTGTTTGAGCCTCTTGAGCCCGCCTTTGTTCTCCATGAACGCATGGAACTGGACACTCCCGTAGAACTGCTCGACGCCCTGATGTTTGCCGTAAACGTGATGCTGGAACAACTCATCTTGAGGGCGACTGCGCGTGTGCTGGCTCTGGCGTCGATCAGCATCACGCTGTGCCTGGAGGGCAATGCAGTCCATACGCGCACGGTACGACCTGCGCTTCCAACCAATGATCGGCAGCTCTGGCTCAAGTTGTTGCATCTCGATCTCGAAGCTCATCCGCCGCAGGCAGCAATTCTGGCCGTGGTACTCGGTGCGGAGCCGGGAAGTACCAGCAAGGTACAGTTGGGATTGTTCTCTCCGCAGTTGCCGGAGCCATCTCGTCTCGATGTGACCCTGGCGCGTATTCGCGCCATCGTTGGCGAAGGAAATGTTGGCCGCGCTGTTCTCGAAGACACGCATCGGTCCGACGGGTTCCGCATGGAACCGTTTTATGCCTCCCCATCGAAGCCGTTAGAGGCTGGCGATGCGCCGATGCGTCCTGCCATGCGGCGGCTGCGGTCGGCGGAACCCATCTATGTCACCTTACAGAGCGAGCGGCCAAAGGCATTTACCTTTCGGGAGTGCCGTTACACAGTCGAACAGGCGTATGGCCCGTGGCTGAACGGCGGCGAATGGTGGACTGCGACCCTCTGGGGATGCGAGCAATGGGATCTCGTGGCCCGTGCGCAGGACGGCGGAATTCTCTGTTGCTGCCTGGTTAGAGATCTGCTTCGTGAACAGTGGCAGATGGTGGCACTCTATGACTAAGCAGTATGTCGAACTGCACACTGCCAGCGCCTTCAGTTTCCTTCAAGCTGCATCATCGCCGGAGGCGTTGATCGAACGAGCCGCGGAACTCGAGATGCCGGCGATGGCTCTCCTCGACCATAACGGCGTCTATGGTTCCGCCAGGTTCCATACCGGTGGGAAATGCAGCGGCACTCGTGCGCATATTGGAGCCGAAGTCTCGGTTGCGAGTTTCGGGCCGCGCCTTTCTCCTCCAGCCTGGCTGCCCCATCAGCACGTGAGCGAACCGGCACGGGCGCCGCTTCTGTGCACCTCCCGCATTGGCTATCAGAATCTCTGCCAGCTCATTACAAAATTCAAGATGCGCGAAGCATCGAAGGGTGACGGAGCGGCGGGCTTCGACGACCTTGAGCAATACGCATCCGGGTTGGTTTGCCTTACCGGGGG
>JASHUH010000548.1 GCA_030040115.1 Acidobacteriaceae bacterium
AATTGAACGACATATTCCTCGTGACAGGGCCCGGTCAGCACACGAATCGGAAATGCGGAACGAACCTCGACGCGATGGTATTTCCGATTGGGGAAGTTCATGCTCTGGCCCGGCAGGAACGAGTACGAGACGACATTGGTTTTTGAGTTTCGGGAAGCCATCACCGGGATAAGGTGATGGGAGGAGATGACCGAGGAGCCGATCAGGATGCCCGCGAACGCGATACCTGCAGCCGCAAAGCGGCGTGCCCAAAGGGAAGCATCTTCCATACCAGATCGTAGCACGAACCGATTTGCTCCGCGATCAGACTGGGCGGCAATCACCCGCCAGCCGCTGTCGATCGCAAGAGCCGCCCGGTCGTGCTTTGAGGTTTGCGTTTTCCGGTTCGCTCGCGCTCGGGAATGCTACCCTGAAACGGCAATGCGCGCGGTGGTGCAACGCGTCTCGAGCGCTTCCGTCGCGGTCGAGGGACGGGTGGTTGGCGAGATCGGGCTTGGCCTGCTGGTGCTGCTTGGCGTTTCCTGGAGCGATGCCGAAGCCGATGCAGATTACCTGGCCGAGAAGATCGCCGGGCTGCGCGTCTTTGAGGACGAAGAGGGCAAGATGAACCGGAGCGTGGCGGATGCCGGCGGGGCGGTGCTCGCGGTTTCGCAATTCACCCTCTACGGCGATGTCCGTCGCGGCAAGCGGCCTTCCTTTGACGACGCCGCCCGCCCCGAGCGCGCCCGTGAGCTTTACGAGCACTTCGTCGCCCAGATTCGCCAACGCGGATTGCGCTGCGAGACCGGGCAATTCCAAGCCATGATGACGGTGTCACTGGTGAACCAGGGGCCGGTGACTGTTCTATTGGATAGCTCAAAGTTGTTTTAGGGCCTGGTGGCGCTATTGGGGTGGCTCCGACGGGAGCCGATTTTCCGAGTTCAAATGCATTGACATGAAGCCTTGTGCGCGTACACTTTGTGCGGTGGTTGAATCCGAATGATCGTGCCCATGAAGCGAAATTCCCTTTTAGCTCTTCTCATTCTTCTCGCGCTGCCGGCGGTGTTGCACGCGGGAACCGTGACGCCCCTGCGCGAAGGCTGGCGCTTGCAATCGGCTTGCAAGCTTCAGGCCGGCGGCGACGCCATTTCGGTAACCGGGTTTTCCGTCGAGGGCTGGCTTAGCACTTCCGTGCCCGCCACCGTGCTGGCGGCGCAGGTGGCCGCGGGCATTTTCCCCGATCCGTATTTCGGCGACAATCTGCGCCGGATTCCGGGCGCGAGTTACCCCATCGGACGTAACTTCTCCAATCTACCCATGCCGGCGGACAGTCCTTACCGCTGCGGTTGGTGGTATCGCGATGCGTTTACGGCTCCCGCCGGTTCCGTGCCGGGACAGCGCTTCTGGCTGCACTTCGCAGGCATCAACTATCGCGCCGACATCTGGCTCAACGGGCATAAGATCGCGGATTCGCAGTCGATTGCCGGCGCCTACCGGACCTACGACCTGGATGGCACGGAATATCTGAAACCGGGCAAAGAGAACGTGCTGGCGGTGGAGACTTTTGCGCCGACGGAAAAGGACTTGGGCATCAACTGGGTGGACTGGAACCCCTGTCCTCCCGACAAAGACATGGGCCTGACGGGAGCGGTGAACCTGGTGGCAACCGGTCCGGTGGCGGTTCGATCTCCCATGGTGGTGACACACTTTCGCGATGGGGACCTGAATACCGCATATTTGACCGTCGATGCGGAGTTGCAGAACGGTTCGGATGCGGCAGTGAAGGGCGTGGTCGCAGGTTCGGCCGCTGGGGCGCATTTTGAGCAGTCCGTCGAGCTTGCCGCGCACGAAGACCGCGACGTGGTGTTTACGCCGGAACAGTATCCCGCGCTGCGTATCCAGGATCCGAAGCTCTGGTGGCCCTACCAAATGGGCCAGCCGCATCTGGAGCCATTGACTGTGAGCTTCACCGCGAATGGCCGGACCATGGACGAGCAAAGCGTGGAGTTCGGGATCCGCGAAATTACATCGGAGCTTACCGCCGATGGCAACCGCCTTTTTCGCGTGAACGGCAAACGCATTCTGATTCGTGGCGGAGGATGGGCGCAAGACATGCTGCTGCGCACCAACCAGAAACGGCTGAACGAACAATTCGAAATGGTGCGGGATCTCCGCCTGAATACCATCCGCCTGGAAGGCAAGCTCGAAAGCGACGACTTTTTCCGGCTTGCCGACCAGCAGGGGGTCCTGGTGATGGCGGGCTGGTGCTGCTGCGATATTTGGGAGCGGTGGAAGACGTGGACGCCGGACGATCTGACCGTCGCCACGGCATCTGTGCGCGCACAGATGTTGCGCCTGCGCTATCATCCCAGTCTGCTAGTGTGGCTGAACGGCAGCGACAACCCGCCCCCGCCCGACGTGGAGCAAGCTTATCTGCAAGTCGAGTCGGACATGCACTGGCCCAACCCGATTCTCTCCTCGGCCTCCGCCCGGCCGACCACGGTGACGGGCGAAAGCGGGGTAAAAATGTCCGGTCCCTACGACTATGTGGAGCCGAGTTATTGGTACGTGGACAGACGCTACGGCGGAGGCTTCGGCTTCAACACCGAAACCAGCCCCGGACCGGCGATTCCTTCGCTGGCCAGCCGGAAGAAATTTTTGCCCGATCCGTCGGCATGGC
This sequence comes from Acidobacteriaceae bacterium, assembly GCA_030040115.1. Lineage (GTDB taxonomy): Bacteria > Acidobacteriota > Terriglobia > Terriglobales > Acidobacteriaceae > Telmatobacter. The sequence continues at coordinate 2,660 of JASHUH010000548.1, forward strand.
CTCCAGGGCCGGACTGGAGCCTGCACAACGGCGGCGGCGGTTTCACCACGCTGAAGGTCTTTGATGCGGCGATGGACGGCATCTATGCCACGCCGGATAGCGCCGCCCAGTATACGCGTTGGGCGCAGACCATGGAGTATGACTCGGAACGCGCCATGTTCGAGGCCTACACAAAAAACAAATACACCGCGACGGGCGTGATTCAATGGATGCTCAATAACGCTTGGCCCTCGATGATCTGGCACCTTTTCGACTATTACCTTGATGCGGGCGGCGCGTATTACGGCGTAAAGAAAGCCTGCGAGCCGCTGCACATCCAGTACTCTTACGACGATCAATCCATCGTAGTGGTCAACAGCACCTATCAGGCGGTGACGGGACTTCGCGCCACTGTGAAGGTCCACAACCTGGCTTGGAAGGAACGTTATAGCGATCAGGCCACGGTCAATGCCGGTCCCGACAGCTCGCAGCGTGTCTTCTCCCTACCTGAAAGCCTCCTCGCCGGGGCGGACAGAATCTTTTTGATCGATCTGACCTTGTCGGATGCCGCCGGTCATGTGGTCAGCCACAACTTCTACTGGGCGCCGGACATGTCGGCGGTCTTCGATTGGGAGGAGACGGAGTACACCCACACTCCTACCCTGCGTTATCCCGATCTGACCCCGCTCACGCAACTGCCGCCGGCCACCGTGGTTGCTCATGCGGAGATGGACGCCACGGCGCACCACCGCGAAATCCGGCTGCACCTGGAAAACACATCGGGAACCCTGGCGTTTCAAATCAGCGCCGCCGCGCGCACCGCATCGGGCGACCTGATTGCGCCTGTTTTGTGGTCGGATAACTGGATCGAGCTCGGTCCAGGCGAGTCCACTACGCTGACCGCGCGCCTGCCGGAGGACACTCCCGATAAGTTGGTCATCGAGATGGAGGGCTGGAACATCCCCTCCGTTACCATTACACCCCAGGCCGCCGCTGCGGCGCACTGAGGGTCAGCTCATAGATGGTGGGCCATGGCTTGGATTCCGGGCCGCCGCCTATAGCACGACCGGCCCGCCGGCCAGTCGTCCAAATATCTGTATTGGCATCGGTCAAGCG
>JASHUH010000047.1 GCA_030040115.1 Acidobacteriaceae bacterium
AATGCTGTCAGCGGGAGCGGATGAAGGGCTGCGGGTCACTCCCAACCTGAGCTTGCTTTCCGACTTCTCTGTGCAGCCTATTTTTGAAGACACCACCGTATACGTGCTCGACTCGAAGCTCGACGCATCGTTTGCCATTCCAGCCTCTGACACGGCGCTGCTTCCCCCGCCACGTTCCTCAATCCAGACGCAATGGACCGACGCTTTCCATCTCCACTTAAGCCACGTGCCCACGCCTAGTGGATTTTTCCAGGTGCGCAACGCGCGCGGCTTGATCTCAGTGCCCGCCACCAATTCCATCGTCAATCGGGATACAACCGACTACGGGTTTAATATTGGCCTCAATCCTACGGTTCATTTTGGCGACAATGTGCTGACTTTCAACGGGGGCATTCAGGAAACGATCCGGCGCGACTCTTTGCAGCCCGTGCAAATGAATCAGAATCTTTTTCGTCAATTCGCCTACGTCGCCTCCAGCTCGTTTTTCCATTCTGTTTCTTTCACCGGCTACGTTATCCACGAAACCGGACCCTTTACCGAAAGCAATCTCCATTCGCGGGACTTGAGCGGAGCGCTGGATTTTCGCGTGGGCACACCCTGGGGAAACACCGCGTTGCTGACGGGATGGGGCAGGGATGACCAGCAGTTCTACCCGGAAAATTATGAAGTCTACTACACCTCGTCCTATCTCGGCGTCGATCACCGCTTTTCGAACCATCTGGATGTAAGGGCCGTAGCGGAGGATCTGCGCGGCTGGCGGGTGGTGGGAGCGAACTCCGGGATTGCTCAGGATCTCCGCCCTGCGGCCACAGTCGATTTCACCCCCAAACCGAACTGGGACATACAATTTTCCAGCGCATACTCCAGCACCAGAGGCTTCCACATTTACGATGCGACGCAAAACGGATTCTCGATCTCCTATGCGATGCCTTTCCATCGACAGTTCAGAGACGAATCTGGAAGAACCATGCTCGCCTACCCCATCCGGTTCTCAGCGGGATTGCAGGAGGAAACGTTTTTCAATTTCCCTTCTGCGCAGAGCGAACAGTTCAGGCCTTATATAGAGGTCAGCATTTTCTAGCGATGGAGGGCGATGTTATGAGGATATGTTTAGTTGCGACTTTCCCTCCCAGCGGACGCCAGCTGAATGAGTACGCGTATTACATTGCGCGCGAATTGCAGCGCACGCGGAATGTCGAACTCATCGTTCTTGGCGACGAACTCACCGATTATGACTTCGCCACCGACGAAACCGGCCATCCGCTGAAAATCGATCGGCAATCGGAACTTCCAGATTTCAACGTCGTTCGCTGCTGGAAATTCGGCGGCTTGGGTAATCCAGTGCGTCTCCTAAGGTCGATTCAAAGACTGAAGCCGGACGTAGTTTGGTTTAACCTGGTCTTTTCGAGTTTTGCCACGCCCGAGAACCCGGTGGCTGCGTTTGCGGGGCTTTCCGCGCCCGCCCTCATACGCGCGGCCGGCTTTTACACGCACATCACTTTGCACCACGTCATCGAACACGTGGATTTCTCTGCGGCCGGGGTTCGCTGGGAACGTCTTCTTCGCATTGGAGCCAATTTGGCGATGCGGACCTTGCTCAGGGCGAACTCGGTAACCGTTTTGCTGCCCGGATATTATCGGACATTGACCAGAAAATACGGCGCCCGAAACGTATTGCTTGGCACGCACGGAACCTTCGCATCTGAGCCGGTGGCGCCCGACTTTACAAAACGCGGCAATCCCCATCAGCGCATTCTTGCGATCGGGCATTGGGGCACCTATAAGCGGCTGGAAACCCTCATGAGCGCCTTTCCCGCGGTTTTGAGGAGTGTGCCCAACGCCAAACTGATCGTGGCCGGAGCCAACCATCACACCAAACCGGGATATTGGGAGTCGGTGCGCGACGCTCAACCAAAACGTTTGCCCATCGAGTTCCGCGGATATGTTCCCGAAGACGCAGTGCCGGAGCTTTATCAGACCACCTCCGTCGTGGTGATGCCCTATAACTCGGCTACCGGATCAAGCGGCCCCGCCCATCAGGCTTGCGAGTATGGAGTGCCGATCGTGTGCGCCGACCTTCCCGATTTCCGTGAAATGGCGGCGGACGAAGGCATGGCGGCTCGGTTCCATCGGGTCGACGATGCAAATGATCTCGCCGACCATTTAACCACCATCCTCCGCTCGCCTCAGTTGCAATGCGAAATGGCACGGCAGAACTTTGCCGCCGGCCTGGAGATGAGCATGACCCAGGTCGTCAATAATTACCTGCGCTGGTTCGAACTTGATCGTTGCAAGAAAGCGGTAGCTCGAAACAAAGAGCTTTCCAGCGGACTGAATTGGCCGCAAGAGGAAGCCGGTTCGAATGCGGTTAACTCTTCCTGGAGGGCTTCTGGACCATTGTTCATTTCAGGTCGCCAACCAGTCAGCACACGTGAACAGGAGATGGCCGGAGGCCTCGAAATCGCGGGTTTCGGCGAGTCGTTCGCCCACGGTCCATCGGAAGCATCAGAGCCCAATTGATTTGCGTAATTGTGAGAATCCAGTGACTCGTTTGTTTCATTCCGTCGGCATTTCGCGTGCCTTATTTGCCGTTTTCCTCGAAAGTCAATTGAGCGATCGGGGCATGATTCCAAGGCGCCATGTTCGGGCGCGAGGGGCTGTTTTGCGTCCCGGATCCGGGTGCGGACCTTAATCGGTTTGCGAGATTTCGATTCCGAAAAAAAGCATATAGATCCATTTGTAGGCGCTTGGTTTTTCGAAAGGTGTTTGTAACCTAAGTCCGATGTGCGGAACGAAGGAGGAATGCTTGAACAGGGCCACCGTGTTTGAATCGAACCGGACGAACTTCCTCAGCGCCACCGGGATTTTGCTGGTTTTGCTCCTGTCGGGATGTAGCGCTCAGATAAGTCACGAGTCGACTAGCGGCTCCGCTGCGCCTTCGGTGAGCATCGCCGCAAACCCCGGCTCGATCAATCCTGGGAATTCCACTACGCTGACGGTTACCGCATTGAACGCCACTCAGGTTCTGGTAGCCGGAACGGACGGAAGCACATATGACTTACCGGCCGGGGGCGGGACGCAAACCGTTCGACCGGCCGCAACCACCACATACACAGCAACCGCGACCGGACCCGGAGGAAGCGCGTCGGCAACGGCGTCGGTCACCGTGGTATCCGCTACGGCGCCCACGGTCAGCATTACTGCTAATCCGCAATCGATCGTGGCGGGAGCCTCTTCGATTCTCACCATAGCCGCCACCAATGCCACGCAAGTTACCGTGACCGGAACCGACGGCAGCAAATACGCGCTTCCGGCAAGCGGCGGCACGCAGGCTGTTAGCCCGTCCGCAACCACGACCTATACGGCGACGGCAACCGGTCCCGGCGGAACGGCGTCGGCAACCGCGACCGTAACCGTGACCACGAACCCGGCGCCAACCGTTACCATTTCGGCAACTCCGTCATCGATTGCGCCAGGCGGCTCGTCCACGCTCACCGTGAGCGCGACCGATGCTACTCAGGTCACAATCAAAGGCAGCGACGGCAGTTCCTATGCTTTGCCGTCGGGCAGCGGCGGGACTGTATCCGTCAGCCCGTCCGCGACAACGAACTACACTGCAACCGCAACCGGCCCCGGAGGGACATCGTCGGCAAGCACCACAGTGACGGTCACTTCTATTCCGGCGCCGGCGGTGAGCATCTCTGCGAACCCGACTATTATCCTCGCGGGCAACTCCTCTACGCTCACCGTGAGCGCCACCAACGCAACCCAGGTTACGGTCACTGGGTCCGACGGGAGTTCTTATACATTGCCCGCAAGCGGCGGCAACCAAAATGTAAGTCCAGCCAGCACCACTACGTACACCGCTACCGCCGCCGGAGCGGGAGGAACCTCCAGCGCCAGCGTCACCGTAACCGTAACCACGGCGACCGGGATTGACGCCATCGATCACGTCGTTTTCATGATGCAGGAGAATCATTCGTTCGACGCCTACTTCGGCATGTTGAACCCCTATCGAATAGCCAACGGATGGAACGTCGGAGCCGATGGAGACGCCTATAATGTGGACGGAATCGACGACAAGCTGAGCACCATCAGCAACGAGGACGATCAAGGGACATCTTACTCGCTTTTCAAATTTACCAGCACCTGCGTTGAGGACATGAGCTCCGACTGGCTCTCCAGCTACGGCGACGTGAATCGCTACGATTTCCTCGCGACACGGCCCATCGATATGGACGGCTTTGTGCATACCGAGGAGGGCTACTCGAACTATTGCCAGACCGCGCCGGGCGGCACCTGCGCGGGCAGCTTCCCGAATTTGACAGGGCAACCCGCGATGGGCTATTACGACCAGGGGTTTCTCAATTACTACTACTTTATGGCGTCCCAGTTCGCCCTCGACGACCGCTGGTTTTCGCCGGTAGCGAGTTATACCGTGGACAATCGAATCGCGACCTTCACAGGAGGCACCACGCAGGGATTGGTCTACAACCCGGGGAGCGATGGTTTGTCGCAACTCGACATAGACAATATCTTTGAGGAACTCGACCAGGCGAACGTGTCGTGGAAGATCTACTACACCGTCACGGACGGATATTGCCTGGAAGCGGACGATTGTCCCGAATCGGCGAATGCGCAGTATCCCGCCACCCAGTTCTCGAGCCTGAGTTATTCGTATCGGTATTTGTATGAGAATCCATCCGGCGCCGCCTGCGTTTCTCCAACGCAGTCGTCGAGCGTGGTTGGCGACCCG
>JASHUH010000549.1 GCA_030040115.1 Acidobacteriaceae bacterium
AAACTGCCCGCGCAGCTTCTTCCCGTAGGGCAGACTCACCACGAAACGCTCGGCCCACTCCGCCAGCGTTCCCTCGCCCCGCTCGTAGGCAGACAAAAACCTCTGCCGAAGGTCATCGGAATACGCCCTCGCCATAGAAACTTGATTCGCGGAGCAGCGCCAAAATAAGTATACATCTAAAAGAAAAATGCGCTAGGACCACATCCATCTCCCGTCGCCGCGCAGCCTCCATCAGTTTCTCCCGCATTTACCGCGCGGACGCTCCGGAGCCGACTTCCTTGACCTGCAGGGTGACGGCCCAGCCGCGCCGGACGGCATATTCGCGCAGAGCGCGATTCTGCATCGGCAGTGTCTGTTGGTCGCTGGTGGGGACTCGGGCGTACAAGCCGGCGCGCAGAGCGGATCGCACCGGTTTGGCGGGGTGGCCGAAAACCCCTCGCGATTTGCTGGCTGCAGAGCGTCGTTCTTGTGATCTTGAGAGATAAATGGCGGGGTTTCTTCGGCGCTATTTGACGTTAGCCGGTGCCGATAACGAGGGTGCTGCGGGCGGCTTCCAGAACATCGTCAGAGATGACGGTCAGGCCGTTGATTTTCATGATGCGTTCAATTTGCACAAACAGGTGGTGCAGAAGCCGAAAGTTGCCCCCGGTGATGCGGGCGATTGATGCAATTGCCTGCGTATCGGTAAAGTCGGCTTCATCGAGCGACAGGCCGAGCTTGCGCCAATGGCGTGTCAGAACGAACGACAGTTCATCGCCCTGCAAGGGTCGATAGTGATGGGCAAAACCAACGCGGCTGTAAAGCCGCGGGTAGCGGGACAGTCGTTTTTCCATCCCCGGCATACCGATCAAAATCACGCCGACGCCGCCTCTGCAGTCAAATATGTCGCGGATCAGTTCAAGCCCGGTCACTGATAAACGCTCAGCCTCATCGAGGATAAGCATCTCAACGTGCAAACCATCTTTCCGGTAGTCCCATCTGATGTGACGGTTGATGTGATCGTTAATGCAATCATCGACGGTGTGCTGTTTCTCGTGGTTCCATCAACCTTTGCCTGAGGCAGCAGGCAATAATACAGCCGCCCGGAACATCACCGGCGGCTCGTCTGCTTGGCAGGCCAGCGCCTTCCTTCCAGGTGACGACACTCGACGGCAAACAAGTTTCCCTCACTGACTATCGCGGCAAAGCGGTGTTGGTGAACTTCTGGGCGACGTGGTGCGGGAACTGCAAACTGGAGATGCCTTGGCTGGCTCAGTTGCGGGAGCAATATAAGGCGCGGGGCTTCGAGGTGCTGGGCATCGTCACCGATGGAGCGACGAACGACAAGATCACGCAGATTGCCGACCGCGACGGAGTGAGCTATCCGATCCTGCGTTGCAATCACAAGACCGCGCAAGCCTACGGCGGATTGCCTACTGATAATAAAAGACAAAACCGCTTGCAAAAGGCCGTTTCAAAATTTGCAGGTTGAGAAAACACCCTTTCTCACGTTCATCGAAATCGACAAACCCAATTTCCGACTTGGCCCGACTGGGCGCAAATCCGCTATGAATTGAAGGTCACGGCTTAGAGCGAATTCAATTATCTTGCTCTATCAAGTCAGGCCCGGATCCATGCAGGCGGGAATGACCAACTGAAATACCGTTCCTTTGTGCATCTCGCTGGCCGCAGAGAGTTCGGCATGATGCATTTCCGCGATCCATTTTGCGATGGCTAGCCCCAGGCCGGCCCCTTCCACGTTGCTCCGCGAAGGATCGGCGCGATAGAAGCGATCAAAGATGTGGGGTAGATCGTCGGAGGAGATGCCCACCCCGGTATCACGCACTTCTACGGTTGCCTGATGGTTGTCCGCGCTCAGGGCGACATCGATGCGCCCGGGCGCCTGCGTGTATTTGAGGGCGTTATCGAGCAGGATCCAAAGCAGACGGCGCAGGGTGGCGAAATCGCCGAGGACATTGACCAGGCGAGAAGCGCCGAGAGATACGGAGAGATCCAGTTGCCGATCTGCGGCGATGGGACGCGCCAATTCGCAGGCCTCTTCGACAACCGCAGCCAGGTTGAGCGTCTCGAGAGCCTTGTCGCCGCGCTCGGCATCGGCGCGCGCCAGGGTTAGCATGTCTTCCAGCAGAACCGTTGCCTTAGCTGTTTCCTCCACGATATCTTCAAAAGCGCGGCGGCTGTCGGGGTCGGCCTTGGGGTTACGGAGCGCGACTTCCGCCACCGTGCGCAAAAACGAAATGGGGCCGCGTAGCTCGTGCGAAGCGTCGGAAGTGAACTGCTTGATCTGATTCACGGCCACATCGAGGCGGGCAAGCATTGCGTTGCAGGTTTCCGCCAGGCGCTCCAATTCGTCGCCCGATTTCGCGACCGGCAGGCGCTCAGAGAGATTGGAGATGCTAATGGAGCGCGCGGCAGCGGTGACGCGATCCACTGGCTGAAGAGCTTTGCGGCTGAGCCAGTAGCCGCCCGCCGATGAGAGAAGCAGAAGAATTGGTGCAGAGACGATGAGCCCTTCCCAAAAACGGCCAAGCACAAGAAGGTTGCCGCCTTCCGGAGCGGCCGCCGTGAGATAGACGGTCTCCCCATCAAGCGAGAAGCGCCGCGACAGCACCCAGTAGGGCTGATCGGGAGCGTCCACCTGGTAGAGCTTTTCTTCGGCGCCGTAAGCGACGTGCGGCCAGGGAAAAGCCTGTGCGTTTGCCGTGGGAGAGGGAAGAGCGCGCGATCCGTCGGCTCGGAAGATTTCCGCCAGTCCGCCGCCGGTGGCGTGCGCAAACTCCTTGAAGTCCTGGTAGCGCGCATTGGCGTCCTGGTTTTTCTCAAGCAGAATGTGTAGGCGGTCAATGCGGCGGCTCAGGGTTAGATAGCGCTCGTTGGCGAGCGTGTGCTTGAGGTTCATCCACATCGCCATGCCAAACAGGATCCAGCCGGCCAGGAAGATGGCGCCGAACCAGACGGTGAGCCGGAGAGAGATTGAGGCGCAGCCCTTCAGCATGCGCCGCTCCGCAGCGAGTAGCCGACTCCGCGGACGGTGTGCAGCAGTTCCGGCTCGCCGGGGTGCGCAATTTTAGAGCGTAGTCCGCGAATGAAGACATAGAGGCTGTCGAAGCTGACATCGGCATCGCTGCTCCAGCCGGCTTCGATGAGCACGGCATGAGGCACCACAGCGCGTGCGCGGCGCATGAGCACCTCGAGGAGCGCGCACTCCGTGCGGGTAAGAGACGTCACGCGCGCGCCGCGCTGCAGCTCGAACTGATGGGGACGAAGGACCATGTCTTCGAATTCGAGCGCCTGCGGCGCGCGGGCCGGAGCGCGGCGCTCGGCGGCACGCACCTTGGCCAGCAGCACATCGAGGGCAAAGGGCTTGGTGATGTAATCGTCGGCGCCGGCGTCCAGGCCGTGCACTACATCGTGCATCGAGTCGCGCGCGGAAACCATAATGGTGTGCGTGCGCAGCGGAGTCTCGCGCAGTTTGCGAATGACGGTAAAGCCGTCCACACGCGGCAGCATCACGTCGAGAAGCATTACATCGTAGACGTTGGTTCTGCCCAGCCGCAGCGCCTCGTCGCCGTCATAGGCCAGCGTGACGGCATGCCCCTCGTTCTCCAACGCGCGGCCAAGGTGTCCGGCCAGGCTGCGTTTATCCTCGACAACCAAGACCTGCATAGAAGAATCCTGCGATGGAGCGTAGCGGGAAATTGTGAATTCTCCATGAAAACCGCCAACGGCGCGGATTTCCTAAGATTCAGCTTAGACTCCCGCGCCATACTTCTCTGGTCTTTCTCACACTCGCGTTGCGCGGCAATCCATCGGCGAAGTTCGCGGCGACCGTCTTGCGGAGATTGCAAGTGATTCGATCCATAGGCTCTCTGCAGCATCGGGCTTCGTCTTCAATGCAAGATAGCTCACACCGGAGGATCACGATGAATCGCATACTTCGTTGGCGCAATCTGGCTGCTGCCGTCTTTATTACTTTTTGCATGCAGAACGCGCTGCTTGGCCAAGAGCAAAAGGCTTCCATCAACGGCGCCGTAACTGACACTTCCAAAGGGGCTGTTCAGGGAGCGCGCGTAGTGGTGACGCCCGGGGGCGCCGTCGCTACGACGAACAGTTCCGGGCAGTTTACCGTCGCGGGACTTGCCCCCGGAACCTACACAGTCTCGATTACAGCGGCGGGCTACGCTCCGTCGACCCAGAGCGTTTCTCTGTCGGCGGGGCAGGCCGCACCCTTCAGCGCCGTGCTCCAAGTCGGCTCCGCTTCGCAACAGGTCGTTGTTTCCGCTGGAACAGGCCCCATCCAAACTACGGCGGAGGCCATCAATGAGGAGATCTCCTCGGCCAACATTGTCAATGTGATGCCGTATACCCAAATTATTTCGTTGCCCAACAGCAA
>JASHUH010000550.1 GCA_030040115.1 Acidobacteriaceae bacterium
GCCATTGCTCCTCACTTGACCCTCCAAGCCGTGATCGGGCAATGGAACCAGATCGCCGCCGCCCTCGCAGAACCCGATCGCAAGCGAAGGCCACAGATTGAATCCTTATCTTAGCGCTTATGGGGGTAGGGGTGGGGGGGGCATTATAGCTATTTTAGCTATAGCGGTTTTAGGAAGCGCCGCCGGGAGAAACCGGAGCGGCCAAGCCGGCGCGACTCCAAGGAGTCGGGCTCCACGGCGAGCGGTTTCTGCTCGGTGGGGTGGAAATCCCGGGTTCCTCGCCGACAGGTCTTCCACCTGCCTGATGCGATTGCCCCGGCCAAGCACTTTGCTACACTCACGGGCATGGTCCTCTTTTGGCGGGCTTCTGCAATTCTGCCGGCGTCTCTCCTCGTCGCTTCGCTCGGGGTCTCATCGCTTAGGCTGGGAGCGCAGGCGCGGCATATCGGGCGAGTCTCCGATCAAAGCGAACGCTCGGCAGAAAACAAAGAGCTGGTGACCGGCCCCTTGAGCAGTCGCATTCAGGCCATCCTGGCCGACCCCGCGTTGAGCCACGCCAGCTTCGGCATCAGCGTGACCTCGATGGATGGGCAATCTCTCTACGCGCTTAACGATAGCCGGTTGTTTACCCCCGCCTCGAATGTCAAGTTGACGACCACCGCGGCGGCGTTTGCCCTGCTTCCGGTGGATACGCTCACCTGGACGACCTTCGTCGCCGCCGACGGCGATGTGGATGCGGCGGGTACGCTGCATGGCGATCTCATCCTGCTGGGCTCGGGCGATCCGACCCTGAGCGCCCGGGTGTATCCCTACCAGGAACCGGGCGCCGCGCCGGAAAGCGAGTCCGCCCCGGCGCCCCACGTCGCCACCGCGCCTGCGGTGGCCAATGCGCCGCAATTGCCGTCGGCCAATTTGCCGGCCACCCAGACGATGGCGGTGCTCGATCGATTGGCCCAGCAGGTGGAGCAGTCGGGCGTGCGCACGGTCACGGGCGACGTGATCGGCGACGACACCTATTTTCTCAATGAGCCCTACGGCGAAGGATGGGATTGGGGCGATCTGCAGTGGGCTTACGGCGCGCCCGTCTCCGCGCTCACTTTCAACGACAACTCCCAGCAGTTGACGATTACGGCCGACCCCTCCGCCGCCGCGGCCACCATGGGCGCTTGGACGCCCAACGTGGATTATTATGCGCTGGACGACGCCATGACCCCGGTCGCGCCAGGAGCTGTTGCGCATCCGGGTATCGAACGCGCACCCGGTTCCATGCTGGTGCGCGCCTGGGGCACGGCGCCACCGGCCGGGGTCAACGTGAGTCTCGCCGTGGCCGACCCGGCCCAGTTCACTGCCGTGGCGTTCAAGCAGGCGCTACGCGGCCGCGGCGTCATTGTCAACGGCATCGCGGAGTCGCGGCACAAGGACCCGGAGGGCACGGGCGATTTTGCCGCCGAGCGCGAGCTGCCCGTCCACTTGACGCGCTCTACGCTCGGCACGGCCGCCGCGCCGGTCCAGGAACGCAGGGTGCTGGCCGCGCATATCTCCGTCCCCGTGGCTCAAGACATTACCGTCATCAACAAAATAAGCCAGAACCTCCATGCGGAGTTGCTCCTGCGCCTGTTGGGCAAAATTGAAGGAACCGACGGCAGTTTTGAAGAAGGCGCGCGCGTGGTGCGCGAATTTCTCACCGCCGACGTGGGGGTCGCGGATGGTGACTTCTTTCTTTATGACGGCTCCGGGGTGAGCCCCGATGATCGCATGGCGCCCCGCGCCTTCACCAGGCTCCTTGTCTACGCCGCGAAGCAACCCTGGGGCGAGGAGTGGCGCGCCACGCTTCCCGTGGCCGGCGTGGATGGCACGCTTGAAGACCGCTTCAAAAACACCCCGGTCGCCGGCCGCATGTGGGCCAAAACCGGCACCCTGAACGAAGTCACCGGCCTCTCCGGCTACGTGCGGGCGGCGAGCGGCAGAACGGTGGCGTTTTCGATCCTGGTGAATGGCCGGCGGCCGGGCAGCGGCGCTGAAGCCCACGCCATCGACCGCATCGCGGAAGCCATTTACGAAGCAGACTAGCCTCGCAACCGCAACTGCAAATTCCGCGTCGCGCGGTGATTGAGTTTCTGCGGTGCGTGGAATGCGAATCTGGAGTGGACGCCGATGCATCTCGATTACTTCATTGTCGATGTCTTCACCCGGACGCCGCTTGCGGGCAATCCGTTGGCCGCGGTCATGAACACGTGCGGCCTGCCGGTGGAGCACATGCAAGCCATCGCGCGCGAGTTCAACCTTTCCGAGACCTCCTTTGTCGAGCGCCGTGCCGCCGATGTGGAACGTGCTGACGGCGTGCGCGTGCGCATCTTCACCACCCGCGAAGAACTGAACTTCGCCGGCCATCCTACCCTGGGCACGGCCAGCGTGCTCAACATGCACGCGCCGGAAACGGTGATCGATAACACGGTGACGTTGCGGCTCAATGTCGGACCCGTGCCGGTGCGTTTTGCCGGCGAAGGACTCGAGGGAGAGATGACGCAGCGCAACCCGGAATTTGGCGCGGAACTGGACCGCGGAGAGACAGCCCGGCTAATCGGGTTGCGCAGCGAAGATCTCGCCGACGCTCCACCTCAGGTGGTTTCCACGGGGACCGCGTTCGCCATCGTCCTGCTTCGCGGCGAAGAAGCCCTGGCGCGAATCAAGGTGAATCACGATGAGGCGATGCCGTGGCTGCGCGAGCGTGGAGCAAGGTGGTTTTACGTCTTGGCGCCAAACCCCGACCAAAACCAAGACCCCACGAAGTGGCGCGCGCGCATGCAGTTCCATGGCGGCGAGGATCCGGCCACGGGATCGGCAGCCGGTTGCGCCATCGCCTGGATGGTTCGGCATGAGGTGGCACCCTCGGGGGCTCGCGTGCATCTGCGCCAGGGCGTCGAGATGGGCCGTCCTAGCGATTTATTTCTCTCCGCGCGCGCGGAATCGGCGAGCGTGACCGATGTGCGCGTAGGGGGCAGCACCGTTCTGGTGGCAAACGGACGGCTTTTCCTGCCTTAATGCACACCCCTTCCACAACGGATTCAACACGGCAACTTCCGGCGCTTCTGCGCGCTAGCTCGTTTTCCGCTGTTTCACTCACGTTTTCACGGTTGTTTTCGCCGCTTCTTCCCACTTGCTCGGGAGGGCCGCCGGACGTAAGCTTCCCTCTCATTGGAGCAACATCTCAGGCGATTTTCAGCTTTCTGAAATCGCTGCGACACTCACCGCGAATGAGTCTCTGACCCGTTAGGCGGCGCATGGCCGGTTTGCCGGCATCCGGGCTCGGCGCGTTTCCCCCAAGGCTCGACGCGCGCCACTCGGGCAGCCTGTGCCTGCGCTTCGCCGGGAAGGAGGTTTGCTGTATTCGCGGCTCCGGGCCTTGGAAATTCGATTGCCCACTCGCCGCCGGAGCGGGCCAGGCGAATGATTGCCATGGAACGGCGAAACAACTGAAGGAGCAGAAATTTACGCTATGCGGCCCAAAAAAGTGATTCTTTGCGTAGACGATAACGAACAGGAGCTTTCCGTGCTCAAGTTCATGCTGGAAACGAAAGGATACCGAGTACATTCCGCTTCCAACGGGCAGGAGGCCATTGGCATTTTTGCCGAAAACCAAGTGGACCTCGTACTTGCCGACTCATCCATGCCGCAAATGAGCGGCTATCAGCTCGTGGAGCGACTCAAACGCATCGGTCCGCAAGTTCCCATGATCTTACTCGGCGATCCCCAGGCGATGGGCGCAGATGCGCATGCGGCTGACGCCCTGCTGACCAAGAAAACCTGCACCTCGCAGGAGTTGCTGGAGCGCATCAAGATCATGAGCGCCCGCAAACGCGGCCCACGCAAAGGAGCGCCACGGCTCGCGCCCGTCGAGTTGGCCGCCGTGTCCTAAGAGGCCATCGATCCGACCCCAACGGAAATCGACGCCGGGAAACCAAGGAAGCAACAGACGAGTAGGCTGCGGGGGAATCGCCCCGCGGAGGAGATGCCGCGTCTTTGCAGCATCGCCGTTCCCGGCGCCTTTCCCGGCCTCTATTTTTTGTGCTCGCGGGTCGGGGTTCCGCACGCCGCTCCCCTTTTTCCCCTTGACGACCACATAGGGTGGTCGTCATACTCGGCTTCTGTGCCTCGGTTGGCGCATGTTGTGCCGGCGCCAACGAAAGTGGGCTTCCTATGGATCTCATCCTGTTACGTATCCTTTTTGTGCTTCTGCTTGCCACGGTTTGTTATTTTCTACGTCCGTTCGGCATTCAATCGGGGTGGTTAGGCGCCGGCGTCGGAGCGTTGGCGGCCGGCGCGGTGATTGTGTTCGAGTTGCGGGTGCGCGCCCTCAACCTGCGACGGCTCATCGGGGCCGTGGCGGGCAGTGTGCTGGGCATCTTCGGTGCGGCGCTTTTTTGCCTGGTGCTGCGCTCGGCGTTGGTTCCCGGCGCCACTTCCGCGGTGCTGCAAGTCTTCGTGCTGATGCTCATGACCTATGTGGGTCTGCTGGTGGGCGCCAGTAAAGGCGACTTGCTGAACCCCGCGGCGCTCGGCACGATCTTCGCCAGCGATCGCCCCTCCCGCCGCAGCGCCAAGGTCCTCGACACCAGTGTCATCATCGACGGCCGCATTGCGGATATCGCCGAAGCTGGCTTTATCGATGGCACCATCGTGGTGCCTGAGTTCGTGCTGCGCGAGCTGCAGGTGGTGGCCGACTCGACCGACGGCTCCAAGCGCCAGCGCGGACGTCGTGGACTCGACATGCTGCAGCGGATGCAGTCCAATGCGAGCATCCAGGTACAGATCGTCCCCGACGATTTTCCCTCCATCCGCGAAGTCGACCTGAAGCTCCTCGAACTGGCCAAGAAATGGGAAGCCAAAGTGGTCACCAACGACTTCAACCTGAACAAAGTGGCTCATCTGCACCATGTCGAGGTGCTCAACATCAACGACCTGGCCAACGCGCTCAAGCCGGTGGTTCTGCCCGGCGAACACATGAGCGTGGTGATCCTGAAGGAAGGCAAGGAATACAACCAGGGCGTGGGCTATCTTGACGACGGCACCATGGTGGTGGTCGATCATGCGCGCAAGATGATCGGCCGGCCGGTGGATATCGCCGTCACCAGCGTGTTGCAAACCGCCAGCGGCAAAATGATCTTCGGCAAGATGGATGAAAACGGCCGGGCGGTGGAAACCACGTAAAGCCAAAAAGCGCTACGGCGAGAGCTGTCATCGCGAAGGGCTGCTCCTGGTTCTCTGCTTTGCACTCAGTCGCGCTCGAGCCGCTCCGCCAAACGCCGCTTCACCACCGGCCATTCCTCCGCAACGATCGAATAGCGGTGCGAATCCCGCGGCGTAAAATCGGTCGCCAACCGGTGGGCGCGCAAAACCCCCTCGAACATTCCCCCGATGCGCTCGATGGCTGCCTGCGAACGCCGATTGCGCGCGTCGGTGTGCAGGCAAACGCGGAACACCCACCAGGTTTCGAAGGCGTGCGCCAGCATCAGCAGTTTGGCCTCGGTATTAGCCGCCGTGCGGATGGCGGCGCGCGTCAGCCAGCTATAGCCGAGCTCACATACGTCGGGATGCCGGCGGCCGCAGCGCTCGTGGCCCGCAGGCCATTTCCAGCTCTCGATTTCAAAAAATCGCGTCGAGCCGAGCACGGCTCCGTCTTCCCTCCGAACAATGGCGAATGGCAGCGCCGTCCCTGCATCGCGGCCGGCGAGAGCCGTCTCGATATACTCCGCCATTGCCTCTCGCCCTTGCGGCACTGCGCTCCATTCGTAGAGGGAGGGATCGACTGCGGAAGCGGCGATGAGGCCGTCGAGGTGGTTGGGGCCGAGCGGCTCCAGACGAACATGGCTGCCGGTGAGAACGGGGAAAGCAAGAACAGGAAGGTCGAGGGCCATGGCCTCAAGTATCGGGCGCCGGGGGCGGGATCGCAATGGAAGGCAGATTCTGCCCGGGATCAAATTGAAATACGGGCGCTGAGAAATTGGGCGCGAGGAGCGTGTAAACGTTATTCGAAGCAGCACCAGACCTCTTCCAGATCGAGGACGAAACCCTCGATGGAGCCGGAGCCGGCGACAGTGAGGCCGTACTCGATGCGCGGCGGGGAATCCTGCTCGTAGACGTGAACCTGGCTCGCTTCCAGATCGAGGAGCCAGCCCAACTGAACGCCGTTGGTCGTCCAGTTCTTCATTTTTTCCTACAATCTTCGAGCCGGTCCGAAGGTGACCGCAATTCGATCACAAAAGCCGGGGCAAGCCGCAAAAAGCGGCTTCGATCCTTCGGTGTAATCCCCTGTAATTGCTCGCCGGTGACGTAGGCTGCGTCGGGATTGAGACACGACCCATCGGGGAGAAAAAGCCGCCGCTGGAGTCGGAGGTCCGGCCCCGCCGGTGCTGAATCCACCAATTCCGGAGCTGACGGTTGATTTCACTGTTTGCGTCGCTGGCGCTGTGTCCCGCGGGTGGGTTCACGATAATCGCTCCTTCCCTGCTACGTTCCAGAGAGGCGCTATCGCACTGCGCGCTCATCCGCTCGAACTCATCGTCAGTGAGCGGAGGATGCAGCACAATGGCGCGCTGGGAAAGGACCGGGATTTCGAGAAATGCGCTCATGCAGTCATGCTCCGCGATGTACAGCTATTCTGGCGCATTTTCAGTACTTCGGCGCCCTTAGTACTTGGGTACTTTGGGGTCGATCTCGTTGGCCCAGGCGGTGATGCCGCCGGCCAGGTTGGAAACTTTGGCGTAGCCGGCCTGGTGCAGGAACTCCGCGATACGCTGGCTGCGCCCGCCCGACTTGCATTGCACCACGATCTCGCGCTCGCGATCGATCTCGCCGAGCCGCTGCGGCACGTCATTCTGCGGGATCAGCTTGCCGCCAAGGTTGGCGATCTGATACTCGAAGGGCTCGCGCACGTCGAGGATGAAAAGATCGTCGCCCAAATCCATGCGGCGCTTCAGTTCCTGCACTGTCATTTGCGGGATTCCATTTTTCACTGCCGTCTCCTCATGCGCTGCCGGCGCAATGCCGCAGAATTGCTGGTAGTCAATGAGCTCGGTGACCGTAGGGTGAGCGCCACAGACGGGACACTCGGGGTTTTTGCGCAGCTTGAGCTCGCGAAAGCGCATGGCCAGCGCATCGACCAACAGCAGGCGGCCGATGAGCGGTTCGCCATTGCCCAGGATCAGCTTGATGGCCTCAGTCGCCTGGATCACGCCCACCAGGCCCGGCAGAATGCCCAGCACTCCGCCCTCCGCGCAGCTCGGAACCATGCCAGGCGGCGGCGGCTCGGGATAGAGGCAGCGGTAGCACGGTCCTTCGCGCGCAGCGAAGACGCTGGCCTGACCTTCGAAGCGGAAGATCGACCCATAGACATTGGGCTTGCCCAGAAGCACGCAGGCGTCGTTGACCAGGTAGCGCGTGGGAAAGTTGTCCGTGCCGTCGGCGACTATATCGTAATCGGCGAAAATCTCGAGGGCGTTCGCGCTGGTGAGCATGGTTTCGTGCTTGACCACGTTCAGCGCGGGGTTCAGCGCGATGAGCTTTTCCACCGCCGAGTCGAGCTTTTTGCGGCCTACGTCATGGGTGGAGTGGAGGATTTGCCGCTGCAGGTTACTTGCGTCCACCACGTCAAAATCCACCAGGCCTAGCGTGCCCACGCCCGCGGCGGCCAAATAAAAAGCCAGCGGCGAGCCCAGCCCGCCGGCGCCCACGCACAGCACGCGCGCGGCCTTCAGTTTCCGTTGCCCCTCCATGCCGACTTCGGGCAGGATGAGGTGGCGCGAGTAGCGCGCCAGATCGTCGGTGGTTAGCTCGGGCAGCGGAGTTTCAAAAGTAGTCGCCATGATTTCCAAATTTCTGTTTCACGGGTTGATCTGCATGGCGCCAAAGCCGCGACCGCCTCGACGGTCACTCCCACCGGCGATGGAGGGAATGATGGAGAGCGAATCGGCCGCAGACACGCGGGTGTTTTCTTTATCGGGAAGATAGCGAATATCGTCTTCGTTCAGGTACAGGTTGACAAAGGCGCGCAGCTTGCCTTCGGGCGTAAACAGGTGCCTGCGCAGCTCGGGATGAGCGCCCGTAAGGGCATGGATCGCCTCGCCGACCGTGCCGGCTTCCACCTGGAGCACATTTTGGCCGCCCGCAAAAGGGCGCAAAGGAGTGGGGATCAGAATATTCATGTATCCGGGTTCCCGCCGGCCGTTGGCCGGCCTTTCTATTGGATTCAGGCGCTCGGGGCGCCGATGCTTTCATCGTCCATCACGATGGCTTCATCTTCAAAATGCTTGTCTTCTTCGGTAGTTCCGGCGAGGAGAAACGAGTTGGTGCGGCCGGCTTTACCCTGCGCCACTTCAGTGATCACATAGCTCGAGCCCAGCCAATGGGCCTCGGCAAAATCGGTGGGCGACCATTGCGGAGGGTGGTCGGGGTGGGAGTGATAAAACCCCGCGATTTCCGCTCCCTGGCGGCGCGCCGTGCGCTGAATGTGCACCAGCTCGACCGGCGCGATCTGGTAGCGGTTATGCGCCGAATCGGTGCGCGTATTGTCCGCGCGCACCGAGGCCACGATGCGCCAGCCCTCCGGCGCCGGGTGGCCGAGAAGCGCGCCACAGCACTCGTGCGGATAGGTCTCCTCGCCGTGGGCGCGAATCTCGTCATAGACGAAGCGCGGCAGGCGCAAGATGCTCATGCCTCCTCCCAAAAGCGTTCGCTTAAGTATTTTTCCGCCCCGTCGGGCAGAACGGTGACCACCAGCGCGGCGCGCCCGGCGGCGGCTTCCTCGCGGGCAATGCGCAAGCTGGCCTCCACGGCCGCGGCGGCGGAGACGCCCACCAGCAAACCCTCCTCTCGGGCCAGCCGCCTGGCCATGGCGTAGGCTGCCTCGGTTTCCACCATCACCTGGCGGTCGGCCACGTGAGGATTGTAGATGGCCGGCGTGATCGACGCAGCCATGTATTTGAGCCCCTCAAGCCCATGAAACGCCGAATCGGGCTGCATGGAAATTGCCCGAATGGCGGGATTCAGCTCTTTGAGCCGCCGCGTGACGCCCATGAACGTGCCGCTGGTGCCCAGTCCGGCGACAAAATGCGTCACCCGGCCTCCGGTTTGCCGCCAAATTTCGGGGCCGGTTCCATGGTAATGGGCCTGCCAATTGGCGTCATTCGAGTACTGATCGACATAGCAAAAGCGCTCCGGGTCCTCGCCAACCAATGCGCGGGCGCGCAGAATGGCGCCGTCCGATCCGAGATCCGGGTCGGTCCAGTCCACTGTGGCGCCGTAGGCGCGGACGATGCGCTTACGTTCCGGCGAGACGTTGGCCGGCATGGCCAGGTGAATCGGAAATCCCAGGGCCGCGCCCAGCATGGCCAGGGCGATGCCGGTGTTGCCGCTGGTGGCGTCGAGCAGAATCTTGCCCGCCGTCAACAGGCCGCGCGCCTGCGCATCCCGGACCATCGCGTAGGCGGCGCGATCTTTCACGCTGCCGCCGGGATTAGTCCACTCCGCCTTGGCGGCCAGCGCCACGCCGCGAAGACCGCTTCCGATCCGCTCCAGGCGCACCAGCGGGGTATTGCCGATACGTTCGATTAGCGAGGAGCCGGCTTGTGCGATCTGGGCCATGAGAAGTTGGGCTCTCCGAGGGCCCAGGTAAACCGCAGGCAAATTGCGGCCCTCAGCGGGTGTATGCGAGATTGAAGACATGCCGAGAATGCCGGTCTATCAAGCATCCTCGCCGACTGGAAGGTAAATGACGCGAAAATCCCGCCATCCCGACTTCGACCAAACCCTGGAGCTGCTGCGCAGCCACTCCTTCGCAGTGGCGCCCTATTCCGCGGGGGGTACGCTGGTGAGCAAAAATGGCGTTGGAGCCGTCCTGGCGCCCGCGCCCAAGGTGAAAGACGGCGCCTTGGAAGCCGCGGAAGACGCCTCGCCGGCCGTTTTCGCAGTAGGACCCGGAGCGCTGATTCGTGGGGAAGTGGCGCGGCTGGTGGACCGCGGCTACCAGAAATTCATTAAAACCTCCCAATATGAGCTTCCGGCCTCGGCCTCGCAATTGCAAGCCATTCATGCGTTCAGCGACGAGCTGAAGCAGCTCGTCGGCTCAATCAACCTGTACAATCAGGCGCTCGGCACCACCAGCGACCGATATTTGTACGACCGATTGCAAGGCCGGGAGGGCGAGCAGCCGAAGGCGACGCGGCCCTGGGAGCTGGCCGGCGAACACTGAGTTCTGAAGGTTTCGGCAAACAGCTCCTCGTCAAGATCCGGCGGAGCAGCCTATGGAATGGGACGAAAAGGCAGACTTCGCCGTGCTGCCGCCGCCGCAACGGCGGGCATGTCCTCGCTACGCAGTGGAGGGCGATTGCAGGCTTCTACTTTTCCGCCAAGGTTTTTCATTGCCTTGCAGCATCCTGGATTTAGGCCTAGGCGGCTGCCGGATATACACCCGCGAGCGCCTGCCAGTGGGTGCCGGGGTCCACGTTGAAATCAGCTTCAAGGTCAAAGCAATCGCCTTCCGCTTCATCGGCGTCACCCGATGGACCGACAGCCGGCATTTGGCCGGAATCCAGTTTGTGGAGATGAGCTCGCGCCGCCAGGAGGAACTAGGGAAAGTCCTCGGCGAGGTCGAGATGGCCGCGGCGAGCGAAGCTCGAAAAAAGGCCGCGAACCGGCAGGCGGCGGAAGCTGGAGGCGCACGGGGGCTTCAGCCGGGGCCGAAGCCGCCGTTGGCGGCGCTTGCAGAGTCTCCCGAAAATTCGCACCTCTCCCGAAACACCTCGCCAGTGCATCCGCGCCCGGAACCAGCGCGGCCGCCATTGACCCTCATTCCGCAATCCAGTTCAGGAAAGCCATCCAATCTGCCGGCAAACGCGCCCGCCATGCCGGCGGCCAACTTGTCCCCCATGGCGAAGCCGCTTCCGGAACAGCCGCCGCCTGCCTCGCCTGCACCCGCGCCCCCAAAAGGCCCCGCCCCAGCCAAGCAGGAGCGGCGCAGCCAGATCCGGCACGCGGTGGACACGTCCGCGACGATTTTTGTGGTCCGGGGCGGCGGCAAGCTGACCGGTCGCATTCTCGATCTGAGCCTGAGCGGCTGCCGCATCCGCACCGATGAGCGCTTTCCGCTGGGCATCTACACCCGCGTGGAAACGGAGTTTCATCTGGACGGGCTGCCTTTCCGGCTCGGCGGCGTCATTCAGGCCATCCACAGCCCCTTCTCCGTAGGCGTTCGCTTTCTCGATATGAGCGAGCGAAAACGGGAGCAGGTCAGCGAGCTGATTGAAGAGATCGAAGCGCAGCCGGATGCGACGGGCGCAACTGCGGACAAGGACGCCAGCGCCTCCGGCTCGGTCTAGAGAACTGCCGCTTACCATGCAGCTTGCAATTTCAATCGAATGCAGCGATTCTTTGGGAGAATCGAGCCTTGATTTACCGGCTTCGATTTTCAGCAGACGGAGAAGCGATTCTTCAGAGGCGCTCCGGTCGTCTCAGACCTCCGGCGCCGCGCCCATCCCAGGCGAAGAATCCAACTCGAGTTGGAGGTCAAGATAGGAGCAAAGCATGATCATCGGCGTTCCCAAAGAAATCAAGGACAACGAGGCCCGCGTGGGCGTGACCCCGGCGGGCGTAAAGGCGCTGACCGAAGCCGGACACACGGTGCTGGTGGAGACGCAGGCGGGCGCGGCCTCGGGCTTTGAGGATCACGAATACCAGGACGCCGGCGCGGAGATGGTGGGCGAGGCCGGCTACGTCTGGGACAAGGCGGAGATGGTGGTCAAAGTGAAGGAGCCCATCGAGCGCGAATATGTCTTCTTCCGCGACGCTCTGGTGTTGTTCACCTATCTTCATCTTGCGCCCGTGCGGGATCTAACCGACAAGCTTCTCGAGGCGCAAGTCACCGGCATCGCCTACGAGACGGTGCGCGACAACCAGGGGCAACTGCCGCTGCTGATGCCGATGAGCGAAGTAGCAGGGCGCATGAGCGTGCAGGTGGGCGCGAGCTATCTCGAAAAAGAGCGCGGCGGGCGGGGCATCCTGTTGGGTGGCGTGCCGGGCGTGCCGCCGGCCCACGTGACCATCCTGGGCGGGGGAATCGTGGGCACGAACGCGGCGCGCGTGGCGCTGGGCTTCGGGGCCAAGGTGACGCTGATCGACGTCAACCTGAACCGGCTGCGCGAGCTGGACGATATTTTTGGCGGGCGGCTGTATACGCTGGCCTCCAACAGCTACAACATTGCCCACGCAGCGCGGGAGGCGGACCTGGTGATCGGCGGAGTCCTGATTCCCGGGGCCACCGCGCCCAAGCTGGTGACGCGCGCCATGGTGGCGCAGATGAAAAAAGGCGCGGTCATTGTGGACGTGGCCATCGATCAGGGCGGCTGCGTGGAAACGGCGCGGCCTACCTCGCATTCCAATCCCAGCTTTCAGGTGGATGGCGTGGTGCATTATTGCGTGACCAACATGCCGGGCGCGGTGCCGCACACTTCTACGCTGGCGCTGACCAACTCGACGTTTCCCTATGTGTTGCGGCTGGCGAACCTGGGCGCACGCGAGGCGCTCAAGCAGGATGCGGGATTGGCCGAGGGGCTGAACACGTGGCGGGGAACGCTCACGCATCGCGGCGTGGCCGAAAGCCAGGAACGCCCCTGGACCGCGGCGGCGAGCGTGCTGACATAAAAACGGGTTTTAAAGCTTCACCGACGCCGCCCGCGGGGAGATGCCGCTGAGCTCGGCGGCGCGCGCTTCCGCGTAGGCGGCGGCGCCGATTAAAGCGGTGCGGCTCTCGAGTATGACGTGCACCGGTGTGTTGATGAGCAATTGGCTCAGCCGGCCCTTATCGGTAAAGGCTTTCATGAATGTGCCGTCCTTGAGCTTTTCGAGGATGCGCGGCGCGATGCCGCCGCCCACGTAGAGCCCGCCCACGGCAAGCATCTTAAGGGCGAGGTTGCCGGCCTCGGCGCCGTAGGCCGACACAAACATATCGGTCGTTTTTTCGCAGATTTCGCTTTTCGCTTTCATGGCCAGTTCGGTGATCACGGCGTTGGGGTCCTCGGTCGCCATGCGCTCGGCCAGCCAAGCCGGCTCTTCCACGCCGCGCACATCACGCAGAAATTCGTACACATTGGTGAGGCCTTGGCCACTGACCACGCGCTCAAAACTGATGCGACCGTTGTACTTCTGCTTTAAAAAGCGCAGCAGGTCGATTTCATCCTCGGTGCGCGGGGCGAAATCGGAGTGGCCGCCTTCCGAAGGAAAGGGGACAAAGGCGCGCCCGTCCCACACCATAAAGCTCTCGCCCAGACCGGTTCCGGCGGAAATCAAAGCACGGTTGCCCACCTGGGCCGGATCGCCTTCGCTGAGGGTGTAAATCTGGTCGGATTCCAGTTCGGCAATGCCATAACCATTGGCCTGGAGATCATTGATCAGGAAAACGTAATCGATGCCCAGGCGCAGCGAGAGTTCGCGGCTATCCAGCGTCCAGGGCAAATTGGTGAGGCGCAGCCGCCCGTCGCGCACCGGCCCCGGAACCCCGAAGCAGGCGGCTGTCGCCTTATCCCCGGCGAGAAACTCTTGGACGATTTCTTCCAGGCCCGAATACTCGCGGGCGGGAAACTGTTTGTCGCGTTCGTGCGTCAGCTTGCCAGCGGTAAAATCGAACAGCGCCAAGTGAACTTTGGTGCCGCCTACATCCCCCGCCAGAATCATTCTTCCCTCTCAAAAAATCCGCGCCCATCCCCGTCAACGGGAGGTAGCAGCGCAGCCGCAGTCCTATCCAGGAGCAAGGTCAGTATACTGCCGGCCGGCCGGATAAGCTGGCTCGGCAAGCGCTCCGGATCGTTCGGACCGAGAAAGACTTCTTTGAGGATTTCGGCTTTATCCGCGCCGCCGATGAGGAAGAAAACCTGTGCGCCTTCATTGATGACCGGCCAAGTGAGAGTGACGCGCCAGTCCACTTTATCGTCGACATGGTTCGCCGCAGCGAGGCGGCCAATCTCGTGCAGAGCTGCGCTGTGCGGAAACAAGGACGCGGTGTGGCCGTTCGTGCCCATGCCGAGATGGATCAGGTCGAAGGGCGGAGTTTCGGCGCCTTCGAGCCGAAAGCTGTTGCGCAGCGCCGACTCATAGCGGGCGGCGGCGACTTCCGGCTCCAGCTCGCCCTCCATGCGATGAATCTGGCCCTCCCGCAGCGGCACGTAATCGAGCAGGGCTTCGCGGGTCATGCCGTAATTGCTGGCGGGGTGGTCCGGCGGAACACAGCGCTCATCGACCCAATAGAGCTCCAACCGGTCCCAGGGCATGCGCGCGCGCCAAGGCTGGTTGGGGTCGGCGAGCAGCGCGAAAACCGGCTTGGGCCCCGAGCCGCCGCTGATGGCGATCCGCGCCCGTCCTCGTTTGGCCGCCGCCTGCTCGACCGCTTCGACCATGAACCGGGCCGCGCGCTGCGCCAATGCCGCGGCATCAGGTTCCACGTAATACACAATCTTGAGCTTCGGGGGCATGAGGGAAAGAACCTCCAGGATTAACCTTACACGGCCAGGGGCTGGGCGCTAGGTCGTCGCCTGCTCTCGCGATGAAGAGATGGGCGGGAGGGCTTCCTTCCGATGAGAAACCGCTTCGGCGAGCTGGATTCCTCTATTTCCGTTGGTTCCGGATCGCCTCGAGCACCCGCCGATCTTCGGCGCTCAGTTCGCTGTTTTCGAGCAAGTCAGGCCGGTTCAAAAGTGTTTTGCGCAATTGCTGCTCACGGCGCCAGCGGCGAATCTGGCCATGATCGCCGTTGATCAGCACATTCGGCACGCGCAGGCCGGCGAACTCGGCCGGTCTGGTGTAGTGCGGATAATCGAGCAACCCGCCGGAGCCGTGCTGCGAGCGCGGCGGGCGCTTACCATCGACGTCTACCGGCGCGGCCATCTCCGTCGCCATTTCCGACCCAATTTCCGCGTCGGGGAGCCCAAAGCTTTCGAATTCCGCCGAGGCCTGGTTGCCTAGCACGCCGGGAACCAAACGCACCACGGCGTCGATCACCACCGCCGCGGCCAGTTCGCCTCCGCTCAGCACGTAATCGCCGATCGAGAGCTCCAGATCGCAATAGAGCTCGTTAATGCGCTCGTCGACGCCTTCGTACCGTCCGCAGATCAGCACCACGCATTCGAGCCGGGCGAACTCGCGGGCCAGCATCTGGTCGAAGCGGCGGCCTTGCGCAGCGAGCAGAACCACCTGCGTCGTGGGCGTCCATGGATCGGCCCCTGCCTTGCACCGATCCCTCGCGCCTTCCGATCGCTCCGCCTTGGGCGCCACGCCGAGCGCCGCCAGAGCCTCGGCCAACGGTTCCGGCTTCAGCACCATGCCTTCACCACCCCCGAAGGGGCGGTCGTCCACGGTGCGATGCCGATCATGGGTGTAGGCGCGCAGATCGTGAACCTGCACCACCGCCAGATCCTCGGCCAAGGCTCTGCGCATCACGCCATGCTCGAAGATGCTCGAGAAGAAGCCGGGAAAAATGGTGACGATCTCAAACCGCATATACCCGATGATAAGAGTCCCGTGCCCGCGCTGCTGGCCGATGTGCTTTAATGAATGCCAACGATCATGCCCGATCTTGAAACGCTGCTGAACCGCTGGCAATCGGCCGGCGTATTGGATGCCGAGGCTGCGAACCGCATTCGCGCGCACGAAGCGGCGCGGGCACGTGCCGACAAGATGAGCCACCAGCGGCTTCATCAGCGGACGTCCCCGGACGGCGCGATTTTGTCTTCTGGGGCTGAGCCACAGGGCGTAGCCGCAGGGGTCCGCTGGCAGGGAATCACGGCGCTGATTCTCGGAGCCATTCTCCTCGCCTGTGGCGTAGCGCTGTTTGTCTCCGCGCACTGGGACGAATTGGGCCCCGGGGCCCGTCTGGCGCTGGTGGCTGCCGTGGTTGCCGTCTTCCACCTGGGTGGCGGGTTGGCGCGCCAGCGTTTTCGCGCCCTATCGACGGCGCTCCACGCCGTGGGCACGCTTGCCACGGGCGCGGCCATCGCGCTGGTGGGGCAAATCTTCAATATCCAGGAACACTGGCCGGCGGCGGTGCTGCTGTGGGCCGTAGCCGCGCTCGCCGGATGGGCGCTGGTCCGCGACCAGGCGCAGCAGACGTTGACGCTCTTGCTGGTTCCGGCATGGATGGCGTCAGAGCTCGGCTATGCCGGCCAGGATCGGATCGGAACGGAGATCTATCTCGGCCGGTTTCTTTTTGTGTGGGCCATCCTTTATCTCACCTTTTTCGCCAGCTCGCGCCGCCGCATGGTGCAGGGAATCCTGTTCGCATCGGCCGCCACGGCGAGCGTTGTCGGCGTGGTTTCCATGCTTTCGGCATGGGCTTCTTACTCGGCGGAGCAAAGCTTTCTCCCTTTCAGCGTGCGATTCTGGGCCTGGGTGGCGATTGCCGCACTGCCGTTGGCAATTGCGGCGTTTCACGGGCACAAGGGGCTCATCCCCATCACCCTCGCCATCGGCTTTTCCATCGCGCTGCCGTGGTGCTATCGCACGACGATGAAGATGTACACCTGGGGAAATGGCCACACCAGCTCCTTCACGTACACCACACCGAATTTTGCCGCTCAGGTGCTCGTGGCCGCGTTCGCGGTCTATCTTTGCTGGTGGGGCGTGCGGCTGACCTCCAGAGCGCTGGTCAACTTCGGCATCGTAGGCTTCGCCACGGTGGTGGGGTGGTTTTACTTCAGCGACATCTTCGATGAGCTCGGCCGCGCGCTGGGATTGATCGGCCTCGGCGTGCTTTTTCTGGCCGGCGGATGGGCGCTCGAAAAGATGCGGCGGCGCATCTTGGCGGGAATCTCCCCAGCCGGCGAACCCGTGCGCATGGCTGAGCAGGAGGCGCAATGAGAATCTTCAAGGCCTCTCTTTCCGGCGCCTCGGTGGCGTTGCTCCTCGTCCAGTTGGGGTTGGTTGGTTCGGTTGCCGCCACCTACCTGGTTCAACGCTGGACCAACCCGCGGGTGTGGGTGCGCGCCGCCGCCTTCGATCCTCAACTGCCCATGCGCGGCCGCTACTTGAGCCTCCAACTCACCGTGAATGGCTGCCAGAGCACCCTGCCCTCAGCCGGAGCGGCCGATTTTCCGCGCGATGTGACCGGCGCCGTGACACCGGGGCCTTATTCCATCCGCCGCACGGCGCCGGTGCGGTTCCGCGCCCGGCTTGAAGTGCAGAACCAAATCCTCACGGCCATCCGCATCGGGAATGAGGATGCAGGCGCTCCCGGCCAATGGGTGCATGGGCTGCCAGGCGTTTCCTGCGCCGCCATGCGTCTCGATCAGCCGGTAGCTTTCTACATCGCCGAGCACGCCGCCATTCCGCTCCCGCTCCAAATCGGTCAGGAATTATGGATGGAAGTCACCGTGCCGCCCAAAGGTCCGCCGCGGCCGCTGCAACTGGCCCTGAAGCAGAACGGGCTTTGGAAGCCCCTTGCGTTTGAGTAGCCGGTCGGCGGACGAGCGGGGCAGCGAGTCAACGGGGCAGCGAGTCAGTGCTTGGCATTGAGATTTACGACTCAGCTTGGAGCGCGATTCAAGATTCCTCCGGCGCGTTGAGTTCGATGAGACCTTCCGGCAGCGCCATGTCGACGCGCCGCGCCGGCAAATCGATCTTCTTCAGATATCTCTTCGCAAACGGGATCAAGACCTCGCCCGCCGCTCCACGGACGATCAGCAGCGCCACCGGACCCGCGTCGCAGTCTACGTCCTCGATCATGCCCACCGTGGCGGGTTGCAGGCCCGCGACATCCACCAGCGTGCAGCCGATCAGGTCGGCGATGTACGCTTCGTCCTCGGCCAGCGCAACCCGCTCCGCGCGCGGAATGGCGACGATCAGTCCCGTGAGCGCCTCCGCGGCGGAGATAGAATCGACGCCGGCAAAGTGCAGCACCACGCCGCCTTTGTGCAGCCAATGCGCGGCGAGCGATGCTGCGCGCGGCGGCCCGCCAGAGGCGTCGGCCGCCAGCAGCCAAAGGTCCTGCCGGTCGGCGAATTTTTCAGGAAAATCGGTGAGAATTTCGGCGAAGACCTCACCTTTGCGGCCCTGTGGACGGCGAATCCGGGCCAGCCATACCCATTCCGCAGCCGAGTCTCCCGGCCTCAACGCCGGCTCCAGACCCGGCGCGAGCCACGCGGCCGTTTCACCCTACTCCTCGTCGTCCTCTTCGAGGATGTCAAGCGTATAGCGATGGCGTAACTTCATGCTGACGGCGCCCAGAATGGTGCGCACTGAGCGGGCTGTCCGTCCCTGTTTGCCGATGATCTTGCCCACGTCCTGCGGCGCAACCCGAAGCTTCAACACGGTATTCTCGTCCCGCGCCACCTGTTCCACCTCGACGGCTTCCGGCTCATCTACCAAAGCCTGAGCGATCTCGCGGATTAAGTCGGCAACTGACACTGATGTGACCATATCGTTTTGGGTCATGTTCTTGTCCCTGACCGGTTCGGCATCTTCGGAAATTGTGCAGCCCTGGGAAAAATAAGGGAATACTCCCGCTCTCTGGGTCGCGCCCCCTTAATAGTGTTTCTTCGGTCAAAAGAGTTTCCTCAAATGCCAAGATTCCGAAAATGACGATTTGGACCTGTGCGCGAATAGTACCACAGTGCGTTCGGCGCCGCAGCAATACTCCGCACCCCGTCCAGCCTTTCCCCTGTGCGGAAGGTCATTTTAGGTTTGCCGCCCCGGCCTTGAAATGTAGGGCCGGAAAAAAACCAAACCCGGCTACGCTGCGGCTGATTCCGGAGCCGTCTCGGCGGCCGATTCCCCGGCGGTCTCCGCGGCTTGTCCGGCTGCGGACTCGGCCGCTGGCTCGGGCGCGGGTGCGGACGGCTTGCTGGGTGTCTCGTCGGCCGTTGGAGCCGGCGCGGGATGCTTGGCGATCAGCTTTTCGACCGTGGGCGTGAGTTGCGCGCCCACGCTGCGCCAATAGGCGACGCGCTCATGCTTCAACAGCACCGTGGCTGGGTTGGTGCGCGGGTTATACGTGCCCACGACCTCAATTGAACGGCCATTGCGGGCGCGGTCCTTTTCAATGACCACGATGCGGTAGAACGGTTGTTTGCGGGCGCCAACGCGCGCCAATCGAATCATCACCACGGCGATACAGTTTCCTTTCCAATTCCCTTCGCATTTCTTTTCATTTCTGCTACGGTTGTCTTCCCGCGCGCAAAGCGGACCGGCTTCGGAACGCGCTCGCTCCAGGGGTTCTTTGGAGCTGCTTGCGTCGCCGCAACGGATGCGCTCCGGGCAAGAGAAAGGCCGGGCGGGGTGCGCCCAGCCATGCAGGACACAACCTTTAAGTATCGCCGAAGGCCCTCCCTGGAGGCAAATCGCCGCTCGTAGTGGTAGTGGGTCAGTTTGAAGGGTATGGGCTTCGTACGAAAAGGTCTTCAAAACGAGATGAGGCTTTAGCCCCGGGGGAATGCAATGTCAAACTGACTCACCACCCTTGTGCCTGCGCACCTTGACCCCGCCCGCCGCCCTTTCGTATGCTGCGTGGGGTTGCGCGCACGAACCAACTGCGGAGGGGCCCCGGGAGGCAGCGGTTCGGGCGCATCTGATGAACGCAGGCGACCGCCCGGATTTCCCGTTTCCACCCTCGCAGGGAGAGCCTATGAGCACTGCCGCTTCTCTTTCAGCTCCGACTTACCGCTCCACGGGCCGGCCGCTGCTGGTGCGCCGCGCCGCCGTGCTGGGCGCAGGAACCATGGGCTCCCGCATCGCCGCTCACCTGGCCAACGCCGGCATTCCCACCCTGATGCTCGATATTCCCCCCAAGGTGGGCGCGGCCATGCCGGCCAAGGCGGCGCTCGAGGCGCTGGCGAGGTCACGACCCGCGGCGTTCTTTGAGCCGGGAGCGGCGGCGCTGATCACGCCTGGCACGTTCGACCACGACCTGCCGCGGGTGTTCGATTGCGACTGGGTGGTCGAGGCGGTCACCGAAAATCTCGGCATTAAGACCGCGTTGCTGGAGCGGGTGACGCCGCATCTGGCCCCGCATGCGCTGCTTACCACCAACACCTCGGGGCTGCCCATCGGCAAGATCGCCGCCGCGCTGCCCTCCGGACGCGAGCGGTTCTTCGGAGCCCATTTCTTTAATCCACCGCGCTACATGCGGCTGCTCGAAGTCATTCCCATGCCGGAAACGAACCCCGAAGCGGTGGCCGCATTCGCCGCCTTTGCTGGCCGCATTCTGGGCAAGCAAGTGGTCTACGCCAACGACACACCCAACTTCATCGCCAACCGCGTGGGCATCTTTGTCACCTTCACCGCCGCCAACCTGATGTTGGAGTGGGGATTCACCATCGAGGAAGTGGATGCTCTGACCGGGCCGGTCCTGGGCTGGCCGCGGACGGGGACCTTCCGCCTCGCCGACCTGGTGGGCATCGACGTACTGGCGCACGTAGCGGCCAATTTTCCCGAGGGCGTGAATGGGGGCCGTTTCTCGGCGTTGTTGAGCGAAATGATGAAGCGCGGCTGGTTGGGCGATAAGGCCGGCCAGGGGTTTTACAAGAAGATCCGCGTGGACGGCAAAGACGAGCGACTCGTGCTCGATCCAGCCAAATTCGTCTACCGGCCTCTCCAAAAGCCGGCCATTCCGGCCCTCGATATGGCCAAGAACGCCGACACGCTCGGAGTGCGGCTGAAGCTGCTGCTGGGCAAAGATCCGGCGCGGGAAAGGGCGGCGTCATTTCTGTGGCCGCTGCTCTCGTCGCTTTGGACCTATGCCGCCGATCGCATCGGTGAAGTGGCCGCTGACGCCCCCTCCATCGATGCCGCCATGCGCGCCGGTTTCAACTGGGAGCAGGGCCCGTTCGAGATGTGGGATGTGGCCGATCTGCCCGCGGTCGTCAAGAGGATGAAAGCCTTCGGCGCTCCGGTCAGCACCCATGTCGAAGCCCTACTGAACGCCGGCCACTCGTCCTGGTATACCGACCAGGGGCGCATGTGCTTTCAGCCAGCCACAGGCAGGATGGAGCCGGTGGGGACGATTCCCGGCCAGGCGCGGGTTTTCGATTTTCGCCGCCAGGGCAAGGTGGTGCGCGGCAACAACGGCGCCTCGCTGGTCGATCTTGGCGATGGCGTCGCCTGTTTGGAGTTGCACTCGCTCAAAAACGCCGTCGGCGGTGACGTGCTGGAGATGATCACCTCGGTCCTCGACCCGGGCTCGGCCAGCGTGCGCGACTTTGCCGCATTCGTGATTTCCGGCGACCGCGAGAATTTTTCTGTGGGCGCCAACCTGATGCAGCTTCTGCTTTCCGCGCAAGAGGGCGAGTGGGACGAAGTCGAAGCCATGATCCGCGCCTTCCAGCGCATGACCGCGGCGGTGAAATTCTGCCCACGGCCGGTGGTCGTGGCGCCGTTCGGGCTGACGCTGGGCGGGGGCGCGGAAATCTGCCTGCATGCGGCGCGCCGCCAGGCCCACGTGGAGACCTACATGGGACTGGTCGAGGCGGGCGTGGGATTGATTCCCGCTGGCGGGGGAACCAAGGAGATGCTCTTCCGCGCCATCGATGCGGCCGTGACCTTGGCGCGGCCCGATCCGCGCGAGCCGGCGTCCCGCTTTGCGCAGTCGGCGGAGCTGGTTACGGCGCTCAAGAACCGGCTCGAATTGATGGCCATGGCCAAGGTTTCCACGTCGGCCGTCGAAGCGCTGTCCATGGGCCTGCTGGCGCCCGGCGACCGCACCAGCATGAATCGCGACCGGCTGCTGCTCGACGCCAAGGCGCAGGCTTCAGCGATGGCCGAGGCTGGTTATACGCCTTCCCAGTCGCGCGCTGCCGTACCGGCGCCCGGGACCGCGGCGCTCGCCACCTTGGAAACCGGCATTTTTCTGATGGGCGAGGCTGGCTACGCCAGCGAACACGATCAGAAAGTGGCGCGCTGGATTGCCTACGTGCTCGCCGGCGGCCGCGTGACGCCAGGCGCGCCGGTCAGCGAACAATATTTGCTGGATCTGGAGCGGGAGGCGTTTCTGTCGCTTTGCGGCGAAGCCAAGACCCAGGCACGGATTGCGTTTACACTCAAGACCGGAAAGCCGTTGCGGAATTGAGATGAAACTCCTCGCGTGGGCCCTCTTTTCGGCAGCTTGTTTGGCGCCCGGGGCCGTATCGCCAGCCAGCCAGAACACAGGGGCTACACC
>JASHUH010000551.1 GCA_030040115.1 Acidobacteriaceae bacterium
TTACCGGCGCGGTGACGTTTACCGATAACGGTAGTGCCATCACCAATGGCTCGAGTTGCGGTACAGCGGGTGTGGTCAACATCACCTGGAATTCACCATCCGGGCCGGGAACAGCCGCCTGCACCACCAGCGCGCTGGCCGCGGGAAGCCACGCCATCACTGTCACCTATAATGCGAACGGCGCCGACACAAATTACAACTCCAGCGACAATTTCGTCGCCCAGACAGTGAACCAGGCCTCCGGCGCCATGACTTTCACCTCGTCGTCTAATGACGATACTTCCGTTATCAACCAGTCGGTCACCCTCACCGCAACCCTCACCCCGTCGACCGGCAGCACCACTGTGCCCTTCAGCGGAACCTTCACGTTCACTGACAGCGGCGGCCCCGTGGCCGGTTGCACGGTGAGCTTTAATACCTCCACCGGAGTGGCCACCTGCGCAACTTCGTCACTCGCCCTTGGATCCCACACCCTCAAAGCCACTTACTCCAACGACCCGAGCTACACTTTCAGCCCCGTTTTTCTCACGCAGGCCGTGAACCCGGGCAGCACCACCACCACCATCGGCACATCCAACGGCGCGCCCGCCGTGAACGCTCAAGTCACGCTGACCGCCACGGTCACGCCCAATCCGGCGGGCGCCACCAAGCTTTCCGGCTCCGTCACCTTCACCGATACGCCCCAGGGCGGATCGGCGGTCACCATCTGTTCCGATGTCGCGGTCACGCAGTCCACCGGAAACACCGCAACGGCGACCTGCACCGACTCCTGGCCCTCGGCGGGCACGCACGCAATCAACGCCACCTACGCCAACGACGCCAACTTCACCGGCAGCAGCACCACCACCGCCGCCACGGAGACCGTGGGCGCGGCCAGCACCACCACCACGTTGGCCTCTTCCGCGCCATCGGCCACCGTCAACCAGTCCCCGTCGGTCGTCTTCACCGCCACGATCACTGAGAATCCGGTGGGCACCGCCGGCCTGCACGGAACCGTCAACTTCACCGACAATGGGACCTCGATCACGGGCTGCTCCGCCGTTTCTCCGGGCGCCACTTCGGGGAGCGGCACGGCGACCGCGGTCTGCACCGATCCTGGATTGACCGCCGCCAGTTCGCCGCACGCCATCGTGGCCGCCTACGGCAACGATCCCAACTTCGGCGGAAGCAGCAACAACCCGGCCCTATCCGAAACCGTCAGCCCGGCTACCGCCTCGGTTGCCCTGCAATCCTCGGCGCCCAGTTCGGTCACCAACCAGTCGGTCACCTTTACCGCCCAAATCACGCCCACCACTCCCATTCCGTCGGGGGGCGTGGCTCTGTCCGGCAAGGTCAGCTTTACCGACACCCCGCAGGGCGGCAGCGCGTCAGCCATCTCCGGCTGCACCAACGTGGCGCTGGTGATCGTCGGCGGCGTGGCTCAAGCCACGTGCACCACTTCGTCGTTGGCGCTGGGCTCGCATACCATCGCCGCCGCCTACGGCAGCGACGCCAACTTCACCGCCGCTACTTCCGGAACCGTCGCCCAAACCGTCAGCGCCGCGTCATCGGCGATTGCTCTCACCTCATCCGCCACCGGCAACACTTCCACGGTAAACCAGACCGTCGTGTTCACCGCCAGCATTCTGGTTCCGACCGGCCCCAACAACCCGACCGGCACGTTCGCTTTCACCGACAACGGAACAACGATCTGCTCCGGCGTTGCCCCCACTGCCGTGACGGGAACCAACAATTGGACCGCGCCTTGCACGGACTCCTCGCTCATCGCCGGGTCGCACACCATCGTCTCCGCCTATAGCGGCGACACCCACTTTACCTACAGCAATGGCTCTCTCACTCAAACCGTCAATCCGGGTTCGACCACCGTTTCTCTGGCCTCCACGCAGAACCCTTCCGTCGTCAACCAGTCGGTCACCTTCCAGGCCATCGTCACCCCCAATCCCTCCGGCGCTGTAGCGCTTTCCGGCAAGGTGGGCTTCGTTGACAGTGTCACTAGCCTGGCCATCACCGGCTGCTCCGCGGTGAGCCTCACCGTGGTCAGTGGGAACAGCGTGGCCACTTGCTCCACCTCGACCCTGGCCGTGGGCGCCCACACCATCACCGCCACCTACGCCAGCGACACCAATTTCACCGGCAACTTCTCCACCTTCGTCCAGACCGTCAACGCCGCCACCAGCAGTATCAGCCTCTCCTCTTCCACAGGCGGCGCGTCCACCGTCAACCAGTCGGTCGCTTTCAAGGCCATCGTTCCTGTGCCCAGCGGGCAGACTCCCAGCGGAACCGTCAACTTCACTGACAATGGCAATCCGGCTGCTGGAACCGGCTGCACGAACGCCTCTCTCAGCTTGCAAAGTGGCGTCTATTTCGCCACCTGCACCGATCAATCGCTAACTGCGGGCGCTCACACCATCGTGGCTTCCTATGGCGGCGACAAAAACCTCACCGTCGCCAATAATGACGTCGTTCAGCAGGTGGCCCAGGGCCAGAGCCAGACAGTGCTGACCAGCAACCTCTCGCCCGCCTTCCTCGCCGCCGACAATCCCAACAACTTCAAGGATTCCGTCATCTTCACCGCCGCTGTGAGCGTCGTACCGCCTGCCGGTTCCACCGTCGTCGTGGCGCTCTCTGTGGGAACCGTCAGCTTCAGCGTGAATGGCATCGCCATCTGCACCGGGGCCACTGTCACCTCCGGAGTAGCCACCTGCGCCACCTCAACCACCGCCGCAGCCGGGTTCACTGGCGGAACCAACGGCGTCGTCGCCACCTATACCGGTGACCCCAATTACCAGACCAGCAGCGGGCCCTTCAACCAGCTCATTGAGGATTACTCCATCAGCGTCTCGCCTGTGCCCGCCAACGCGATCGGCGTCCTCGTGACCCAGGGCTTCACCACCGCCAACGATCCCTTTGCTCCCGCGGCCCTGTCGGTCACGCCCGCCTCGACCGCCAACTTCACGGGCTCGCCCGCCCTCACCTGCGCAGGCTCTGGTGCCGGCGCTCCCACCTGCGGGTTCGCCTCGACCTCCGTCACTTCTTGCCAGGCAACCGCCACATTAGCCATTGCCGCTAGCGGGGTCCAGCAGTCCATCGGCGTCTGCGTCGACGCTACCAAAGCCACCCCGGGAACTTACACCATGACGATGACGGCCACCGATCCCACCACCAGCATCGTCCGCACCACCACTTTCCCGGTCACCGTCCGCGCCCTCTCCGCCCCGCTCACCGTGGTCTCCGGCCAAACCACCAATAACCAGGCGACGATCAGTTTCTCGCTGCCTCCGAGCGTCAGCCTCGCTCTCACGAGCAGCAGTTGCGGCCTAGCCGCCGGTCCCGAGCTCTCCAGCGCGGTGAATCCGCAAACCCTCTTCATAAGTTGCAGCTTCACACCATCCTCGGTCCCGTCCTCCGCGTCGCTCCGAACCGCTTCGGTCACGGCGACCCTGACCACCGGTTCCGGAACCACTTCATCTCTCGATCGGCATTCGACGCTCTTCTTCGCCGGACTGCTCGGCCTTCCCATCTTCGGGCTCTTCGGCCTGCTGGGCGGCCGTAAGTCTACCCGCGCCGTCTTCCTCCGCCTGCTGGCGGTGGTCGCCATTTGCCTTGCCGGCTGGCAAATCTCCGGCTGCGGAGGCTCTTTCCATGCATCGAGCACCGCCACCAGCGGCGGTCAAACCCCTCCCGGGTCCTACTACATTCTCGTCACGGGAACCGGGAGCGACGGCAACACCTATGAGGCTGTCATTCAGTTGAACGTCACTCTCTAAGCGACTGAAACAGGCGCTTGGGGCCGATCGCAGCCCTCAAGCGCAGGGAAGGTAACGCGAAACTCTTCGAGCAAAACTTACCGGGCGGAATTTGCCGAGCCGAAACTACCGAGGTTGACCGATGAAACGCACTACTCTGTCGCTGCTGTTGCTCGCCTCCGTATCCTGTCTGGCCGCAAGAGGACAAATCAATTGCGCCTCGGGCGCCCCCGCCTCTTCCAAGCTGGTCTGCGAGTTTCCCTTCGCCACCGGTGTCCTTACCAACGCCTCTGCTCTCGGCGTCTCCTCCTCGGGCTCTTCCGGCGCGCTCACCGCCCAGCAGGTGGCGGCGAGCATCAACATCGGGATTGCCAGCCAGGTCAGCCAATTGCCCATCGCCAGCGCCTCGGCCGGCACCGTTGTCGTCTACCGCGGCGGCGTCCCTGAAACTTTCAACAACCTCGGTCCCATCCTTACCGACCGCGCCCAAACCGTCGGCCGTCACAAGCTCTTCATCGGCTTCACCGCCAGCCAATTCGTCTTTACCGACATTGACGGTTCCTCGCTCAGCGCCCTGCCCTTCGCTTGGGCCGCGCCCGCCTACGTCTCCGGCTCCAACACTCCCATCACCACCACCTACACCACTGAAAGCACCAACCTCAAATTCAAAATCGACCAATTCATCAGCGTCGCCACCTTCGGCATCAGCAATCGCATCGATTTCTCCGCCATTATTCCCGTTGAGTACGTCTCTTTCGGCGCCACTACCTACAACTCCCAGTCCTATGTCGTCAACTCCAGTGGCTCTTGCGTGTTTCCCGCTTCTTCCTGCCCCTATGCGAACCCGCAGTCGCACTCCGATGGAACCGCGAGTGGTCTCGGCGACATGAACTTCAACCTCAAGGCCTCCGCTTGGACCGGCGAACACGCCACCGTCGCCGCCGCCTTCAATCTCCGCACACCCACCGGGGACGACCTCAACTACCTCGGCTCCGGAGCTTGGGGCTTTAACCCCTATGTCGTTTATTCCTATCTCTGGAAAGTTTCACCCCACGCCAAAGTCGGCTATCAGTGGAACACCGCCACAGAGCTCAACAACCCCACGCAAACCGCCGGCGGCAACCTCGACCTCCCGGGAGGCGTGCAATACGATGTCGGAGCCGACTGGGCCGCCGCCCGTCACCTCACCTTGGCCGCCGACCTGCTCGGCAACCAATTCGTCAACACCCCCAAAGTTGTGCCGACCAACACTTCCATCACGGTTTCCGGCAAGTCGGTGCAGTTGACCACCAGCGTTCCCGCCAATACCAGCTACACCATCAACAACCTCAGCGCCGGCCTCAAGCTGAACCCCTTCGGCCAGCTCGTTCTCTCCGGGAACGTCCTGATCCAGCTCAACAACACCGGCCTGCGCAGCCGTCCCACTCCGCTCGTCGGCCTTTCCTACAAGTTCTGAGCACACCACCGCTCTGGGCGCGGAAACCCACGCCCAGTGAGCGTCGCGCAACCCTGCCAACTACGGCCTCACCACTTCCCGGAATCACCAGTTGCCTGTTCTCCGACACGTTGGTCTCTACACCGGGTTTCCAGGTCGTTTTTGCGCCGTGGGGTCAGTGAGCCTGTTACCGCTGCACCAACCGCAAGTCCGTCCGCCGGAGAGTCGATAAATGGAAATCCAGTTGTAACCAACTGCAACCTGTCAAAATACAAGATACAAGCTGTCTCACCCAAGTTTCTGGAGAGGGGCTCACCCACCGTTCGTCAAGTGAAGAAATCTGCATCCTGCAGAGTACAAAGGACTTTCGATTTGCCGGTAATTTCCTCCACTTCGCGCACCATGAATCTATGGACATTCTCCTGGCGGGCGTTCTCCGGTCGGGGTTGAGCAGCGATGTGCGCCTCCGGCTGTCGCGCAAACGCGGAAGAGCCATCGGGAAATGCCTGTAACTCCTTTGTTTTCTAATTTCTAAAAATAACCCTCCTATTTTCTGAAATTTGCGCCGATTTGCGCGGCGCATCCCCCTGAAAACAGGCCGTTTATCGCCAGAATGGCGGGAGGGGTAGGAAAGGGTCCTGGCGGGCAGCAAATTTATGGATTGGGAGCCGTCATCACCGTGACCCGGCCCACGCTGGTGTCTCCGGCATATAAGGTATCGTGCTTGTCGAAAGACCAATAACTGGCTTCGATAAATTGACCGTTGCCGATACCCATCCCGTTACCGATCGCGCCTAGCACGCGCCCGTTGCGGTCCAGCTTCAGGAATTGTCCATCCTGTCCGCTCGCCATCCAGGGATTACCCTCATGATCGAAATTGAGAGCGCACACCAGGTTCCGCATCTGCAGCGTCTTCACAAACTGGCCGTTGGCTGTATAAATGACAATGCGGTACTCCTCGCGATCGCCAATCCATACGTCACCGTTGGTGGGATCGACCGCCAGTCCATGAACCATGCTGAACTTCCCTTGCCCCACATTGTCCCCATACCACTGGTTGATGTAGTTGCCGTCCTTGTCGAGATGTATAACCCGTGCCGCCCCTGAAACGTCGCTCGGATCGCTCGAATCCGTATCGTTGGGACTTTCGTTGGCGTGCCCCTCGCCGATATACATATCCCCATCGGGAGCGAAAGCCACCATCAGCGGCTCCCACAAGAGCTTTTGCCCCTTCGATTCAATCCAATCCCCCCGGTGACCGGCCACGCCGATGGTCTTGAGCAGTTTCCCCTCCGGACTTACCTCCTCCACAATGGCTCGAGTGGCGTCGCAAATCCACACATTGTCATTGGCGTCGATAGCCATGCCATGCGCCTTAAGCGAATGACCGATGACGTCGTCGCCCACAGTGCGAATCAGCTTGTGATCGGGGTCGAACTCATATAGTTGCGGCGTTCCCGCGGGGGCGCGCTTAAAGACCCAAAGATCTCCCTTTGAATCCAGGGCAACCGACGGAATGCCGCCAAACCCCTCGGGCACGGAATATGGGTAGCTGAACGTGTAGCCCATGGTTTGCTTCCACTCCACACGTTGCAACTGTTGCCGTCCGCGCGGGCCCACGCCATTCGTCATCCGGTTATCGCACACCGGCGAGTGACTGCACGGAGGCACCCCGCCGCTCTCGGCCATCATTGCCTTCATCTGGTCAACCACGGTCTTGCACTGCCCTGAAACCTTATCCGCGTTCTTCATCAGGCATCGCCGCGCGCCAAACCCGCTCTCGCCCGCGCACAGCTTCGCCAGGTCGTCCGAACATGCCGACGTAAATCCAGCCCGGCCGCCGCCGCTCCTCGAAGTTACCGTGACATGCCCTTCCGCGTCGACCACCGTGTGTCCCGTGGGATCGGGGAACGACCCTTGCAAGGACCAAGCCGGGGAACCATTTTCGGCCGTCCCTTCCGTTGGCGGGTTCTGCGCCCCAGTCAGCGCCGGCGTCGCGGTGAACACCAATCCGATCGCCAAAGCCCCAATCCGGACGGCATAAGTTCTATTCATTCGAGCCCCCTCTGTCTTGCTGCTTTAGAAGTCCTGCCATGCTTCGATCATCCCGAATTTCGCTTGCCGGCTGCTCCCCACCTGATGAGAAAAGGCGGAGCACCCGCCCCGTACAGTACCCCGAAAGAGGTTACATCTTCCCAACCTGGGACCCACAACCTCTTTCGGCTTCTGCACTGAGACCACCGCCCCGCCAACTGCATCACGAAACTGCCTTCCCCTGCAGGATAACGTTAGCTCTTACCGTCAAAACGAAAGCCGGAGCGACCCCACGTAGGTTCCGTTCAGCGAACCATACGTGGAAAAGGCATAGCTCTGAGGCGCCGTCTTACCAAACAACGCGGGACTGGTGATGTTCGCCGCGGTGTTGATGTAGTCCATAACGCTGTACTCCGG
The DNA here is from genome assembly GCA_030040115.1 of Acidobacteriaceae bacterium. Taxonomy (GTDB): domain Bacteria; phylum Acidobacteriota; class Terriglobia; order Terriglobales; family Acidobacteriaceae; genus Telmatobacter. Next base: position 7,633 of record JASHUH010000551.1, read on the forward strand.
GAAAAGCATGTCCGCGTCCAGGCGCACCGTAAGCTGGTATCTCTCTCTGTAGGAAACCGTCTTGGCGATAGAGTATTGCGGCCACCAGGTGGGGCCGTCGACGGCGGCGTCGGTGCCGATATTGCCCTGCGTAAACGCCGCCGGATAGGCGAACGCGTTGATGTTGAAGTACGGGTTCTGGTTTGTTTCTGGCCACATGTTGTGCTTGTTGAGGCTGAAGTTCGGAGTCTTGATCGGCTGGCCCGCCACGCGGTTCATGAACACCTCTCCAGGCAGCTCCTCGTTCGGATTGCCCGCCTGGAGGAAGTCCACGGCATTGCCACTGCGCCAGTTCTGAATGGTCAGGAGCCTCCAGCCACCCAGGAACACGTCGGCGATGCCGCCGTGGTTCATGAACCTCCGGCCCCGACCAACCGGAATATCCCATGTTGCCGTTCCCGTAAACTGGCCCTTGAACGATCCCGGATCGACTACCCTGGTCGCGGCCTTGTAGTAGGAGATAGACAGCGGGCCGGAAGCTGTGCTCACATTCAGCTCCGGGCCGGTGCCCACCGTATAACTCGAGGTGCCGGTCGAGCTCAACTGCTGATTGCCGGGGCCCTCGTCAATCAGCTTTTCATAGGTGTAGTGGAAATCGAACGACAGGCCGCGGGTGTAGCGCTTCTGTAGGTCGATGATGCCCGAATGGAAGATGCTGCCATCCCAGTTACTGTAGTAGTTGATGTTCCCGAACTGCGGGAAAGGCAGATAAGCCTGCGTATCGGAATAAACCGAGCTGAGCAGAGATAGATCGGTGGAAGTGTAAATGGACTGAGGCAGATCGTTGATGTTGACCGCATACTGGTTGACCAGCCCATAACCCGCCGATCCGATATAGTCGACCTCCAACATGGTGTCGGGCTTGAACTGCCACTGCACGCCGGTCGTCCAGCTCATGGTATGGCCGTTGTGCAGGTTAGGATCGAAATAGGTTGCCGTACGGTTCGCGTAGTTACCTGTGGGGCTCACATAGTTTGCGGTGTGATTGGAATTGATGGGGTAATTGATCGGCCCGGGGCCCTTAGACAAAATCATGCCGGGCTCGGGACTGCCGGGCGCCGAGGCCACGGCAAAGATCGCCTCGTAGTTATCCATTCCCATCTCTTGCATGTTATCCACGGTGAACAAATCGAACGCCCCGTGGAAGACCCAGTTCGGACGGAAGTTATACGACACGCCAAGGCGCGGCGCCCAATTGTTCCCGGCGTTGCCATAGATGGGTCCCGTGGGATTGGTGATGGCGCCCGGAAGGCCCGTAACGGGGTCGGTCGCGGTGGGACTGAACTCCGATTTGTAGCCATATTTGGTGTTGCCGGCCGTCTCCAGGTCGTAGCGTATGCCCAGATTAAGAGCCAGTTTGCTGGTTGTCTGCCAGGTATCCTGGACGTAGAACTCGTTCGACCACCAGCGCGGATAGTATGGCTCCAACTGCTCGGTAAACGTGGCGTAGTCGGGCGCGCCCAGCAGGAATGACGCGAAGGAGTTGCCGGTGTTGGGCTTGTCGTACGGGTACGCCGTGGTGAGGCCGCTGAAGACATAGAGCCCGGAGGGGAGCGGAACGTCGCCCAAGATGTTCGATGTGCTCGTCGGAGAGGAGTTGGATTCGGTCCCGGTGTCGTCCTCACGCATCCTCAGGCCCTCCCAGCCCCACTTGAAGACGTGATGGCCGATCGTCTTCGTCATGTTGTCCGCATAATCGAAATTGTCCTGGATGATCTTGAAAAAAGCGCCGGGATCCGCGTTCCAGGTCACGCTGCTGTTGCCGGCAGTGACAAACGCCGGGAACGTGCTTCCCGGCACGCCGGGAATGCCCAGGTTTCCCGCCCAGTTCTGGTTGTCGGTAAAGGGCCTAACGATATCGGAGCGCGACTGATACCCCGCGCGGAACTCATTGATCAGCGAAGGACTAAAAACGTGGGTTTCGTCGATAACATAATTGACGGTGTTGAACGGCTCCGGCCTGGCAAAGGAAGCTGACGTGGGATCGAGGAGGTAGTCTTCCGACAGGTTGTAGATGATGGCCTGGCGGCCGGGATGGGTGTGGTACATGTTGTATATCCAGTGGAAGAACATCCTGTCGTTCGGCCCCAACACCTGATCGAAGCGGGCAAGATAGCCTTCCTTGTCGGCCAGATAGAAGGTGTCCCCGTACAAGTTGTTTTCAGGGCCGGTGGTCTCAAAGGTGCCCGCTTCATCGGGAGCGTTATAAGGGTTGAGAGCCAGGAAGGCCTTGGCCACGGGATCGATGCGGCTGGCGGGGATCTCGTTATTCGGAAACTGCGTGGCTGACCACGTCCCTCCCGTGCAAGCAGCTCCAGTTCCGCCCGTGCAGGTAAAGGTCGCAGGATCGTAGATGGGCTGCGCGCCGGGCCAGTTAAACTCATAGTACCCCGGATTCGCGGGGTCTTCGCCCAACATCCCCAGGGTCGGAACATTGCTCGTTTCGGCGTCCGTCTCGTGATCGTAGTCGAAGCGCTCGCCGAGGAATAAAAACGACTTGTTCCGGCCGTCGTAGATTTTGGGAATGTAGATGGGAAATCCCAGCGTGGTATCGAAGTTGTGGTACTCAAAAGGAGTCGTCAGGGGACCATCCTGAAAGAGCTCGTGGTGGATGAAGTCCTTGTTGATGTAGCGCTCTTCGGCCGTCCAGTGAACCTGGTTGGTTCCGCTCTTGATCACCATGTTTTCGGCGCCGCCGGCGTCGTGCCCCAGCTCGGCCGGGATGCCCGTGGCGAAGACATGGGCTTCCGAAATCGCATCCACAGGCGGCATGCCGGAGTTGTTGACGGTGCCGACAGCCGAGCGCGGGGTCTGCTTGGCCCCCATGCCGTCAATGTTGTAGTTGAGGTATAGGCCGGATAGTCCCGCGAGAATGAAGGTGTTGTTGCCGCCATATTCCGATCCCATGGTGTAGTTCATCAGGTAATAGGGCTTGGCCTGCATCATGGGCTGCTGTTGGATAAACCTGGCCTGGGCAATGCCGCCCACGTCCACACTCTGGGTGTTAAGCAAAGGAATCGAGTTGGCGCTCACCTCTACAACCTGCGTCTGCTGGCCCAGGGACAGCTTCACGTCGAACCGTGGGACCTGCCCCACTTCCAGTTGCTCGCCGTTCTGGATGTATTTCTGAAATCCCTTGGCCTCGACGGTCAGCGTATAAGTGCCCGGCGCCAGGTAAGGGATGTAGTAGGCACCGTCGGCATTCGTCGTTCCATGCGTGGCGACTCCGGTGGCGTTATTCGTCAGCGTGACCGTGGCGCTGGGAACCACCGCCCCGGTCTGATCGGTCACCGTGCCTACCGCAGTGGCGCTCATCGCATTTTGAGCCGTCGCCATCGCGCCCATCGTCAGCCATACGGCGACGCACGCTAACGTGACTTTCATCAGCGCCCTGAGGAAGCTTGCCACGCCCGATCCGGGTTGAAGCGTCGAGGCATCTTCGCTGCACTTCGCATCTTTCCCACAAATCATTTCGACCTCCAAGTCATCACTCGAGTGTTGGTTGTCCTGCACACTTCCGCACCGCTTGCCTTGGCTACACTGCCCAGCGCGGCAACGATGCTCTATTCCAAGTTATTTCAGCCCAAAGTCAAGCGCAGCTGTCGGCCGGAATGGCTAATTTTGCTCCCAGGAGTAACGGCCACGAACCATGGCGATGAGCATCCCGACAAAAGCACGAAAGGGTGCGATCCGTATCATTTTTGACTTTTCCATCTATTACTCGTACTCGCTTATCTATGGATCAGCGCTGCTGCAGCGAATCAGCGCTACTGCAGCCTTCGACAGGACCGGTCTCACAATAGATCAAGCCTTGAAGCATTGTCAAGAATTTGGGGGGTGGCGCGGGGCGGAAATCCTCTGCAATCCGCGCCGTCAACATGATCTCAGCTCGGGTCCCGCCTTGCGCGCGGCTATTCCGCGGCCAGAAATTTGAAGCCGCCATTCGTCGCCGAGTTCGAACTCAACCGCCCCCGCGTCATCTACGACAAGCAGCTTCCCAAAGAAAAACCATTTGCGCCCGAAAACGCCCGAAGGGTATAGTGAGCGTTGACCGGAAATAGCTAACTAAATCCCGGTAAAAATTATATCGAGGATATTTCTACGATGATGGACCGCCGCAGTTTCTTCGCTTCCCTCTCCGCCACCTTGGCGTTTCTGCCTGAAGCCTTGGCCCAGAACGAATACCAAAAACCGGCCAACCGCAACATCAAGTGGGCGGTCTCAGAAGCGCTGTGGGGCCACTTTCCTTTGGTCCCTTTCACCGACATTCTCGATGTGATGAAGGAAACGGGCTTCATCGGCATTCGTGTTACCGGTTTCCCGCGCAGCCTCCAGAGGTATGGGTTGACGCAAGCGCAGATGCAGTGCGAGGTTTCCAAGCGCGGTCTTCACGTGGTCACCATCTCCTGGAACGGCCATCTGCAAGACCCCACCGCACGCCAGCAGGATTTGGATAGCGCGCAGACCGCCATGAAGTTTCTGGCCGACTTTGGCGCCAATCACCTGGTGGTTTTCTCGCCATCCCGCGACGCGCCCGGGGCCAACACGCCCGCCGGCTTTCAAGAGCTGTGTAACCGCTGCAACGAAATTGGCGAGCTGGCTTTCGGAATGGGGTTTACGGCCGGGCTGCACAATCACATGGGCCAAATGGTCCAGACGCAGGAGGAAGTGGACCGGTTTATGGCCATGACCGATCCCAAGCTTTTCGGTCTCTCCCCCGACACTGCCCATCTGAATCTGGCCGGTTGCGACGTGGTCGGGACCCTCAACCGCTACCAGCACCGCATAAAATTCCTCGACTACAAGGACTCCAAGTGGACCAGGCCCACGAAGGACTGGACGGAGCCAAACGGAAGAGTATTTCCGGCGGATTCATCCGGGGCGATCTTCCAGAACAGCATCTACGACCTGGGCGACGGCCAGGTAGATTTCCCCGGCTGCCACCGGATTCTGAAGAGTGTGAACTTCCGGGGATGGATCTGCGTCGATCTCGACACCTCCCGACTGGGTCCGCTTCGCGACTACCGGCGCTGCGGCGCTTACATCGTTAAAAAACTGGAGCCCATTTATCTATGAACCGCCGCGAATTCGCTGTGGGAGCTCTCGCCATGGCCGTACCGGCATCGGCGCAAAAAGAAAAATTCAGCATCGTCGATTCTCAGATCCACGTGTGGATCAATGATCCACGCTACCCCTGGGCTCCGGGAACCAAGAACCCGCCCAAAGAAAACCGCACTCCCGCCATGGCGCTCGAATTGATGAAGGCCAACGGCGTGCAGCGCACCGTGATTGCCCAGTACATCGGTTACCGCTGGGATAATCGCTACGCCCTCCATTCCATTAAGGAATACGCGCCCTACTTCAGGGGCGTGTGCCGCGTCAACCCGGAAGACCCCGCGGCGCCCGACCAGCTTTCTCATCTCACCGAACAAGGCTTTCACGGCGTCCGCATCAGTCCCTCCGCCAACGCAAGCGGCGATTGGATCAACGGTCCGCTGATGCCGCCGCTTTGGAAGCGCTGCGAATCTCTGCGCATCCCCATGCAGGTTTACGCGCCCATCACCCGCATGCCGGACCTGGTTCACCTCATCGACCAGTGCCCTCATCTAACCGTTGTCATCGACCACATGGCCGATTGTCCTATCGACAAGCCTCAGGAGTTCGAGAAACTCATAGCCCTGGCGCGCTATCCCCATGTTTTTGTGAAGATCTCCCACACCTGGTCCATCTCCCATCAGCCCTATCCCTGGCTTGACGCGCAGGAATACGTAAAGCGGCTCCTCGCCGTCTATGGTGCGCATCGGCTCATGTGGGCCTCCGATTGGCCCGTCGATCTGAGCTGGACCACCTATGACAAAACCCTAAGTGTGGTCCGCGATGAAATGAAATTCCTTAATGCCGAAGAGAAGAGCTGGATTCTCGGTAAAACAGCTCAGCGCGTTTGGCCATTCGCGTAGAATGCGAGCCGGCGACGCATTCGATCTCCGCTGGCAAACCGCTCGTTTTCTGAAGCGCATCCGTGCTTCTGCCGGATTCCCACGTTGTTGATTCCATCCACTGGAACTCTACTATATCCAAAGTTGTTCACGAGGTGCGCAGGTGCAGCCACGCGCGGCAACGTTCGTCAGCGAAGGGACTTCCGGGCACCCGAAATAAATTTGACGATTGATCGCCATCAGCATCCGGATCGCCTTCAATTGCGGTTCGTTGCCGCAAAACGATCCGCCGGCATTGAGGAACTCGTCCATCAGATAGTCGATCGCGTGGCCCAGTTTCTCCAGCGCCTTGCCCGCCTCCGGCGAAATCCGCCTGCGCCGCCGCGTTCCGGCGCGGCAAGCGAGAATAGCCACCATTGAATCGTCAGCGACCGTAGGCGCGGTGGATGCTGTCATAGATCCCGTCCTCATGCTCCTGAGCACTTCCCAGCACCCTCGTAGTATTCGCTGCGAGCCTTGAATCTCATGTGACGAAGCTCACCGATGACGCCTCCGGAACTCCGTGCGGGTTCATGGCGCGCAACCGTGTCACCGATTGAAAACGCTGAGGTTCTGACCCCGAAACAACTCCCCCTCCCCGCGCCGCGAAATCTTGACGAGATGAGCCTGAAAACCTAAGCTCAAACCAGGAAGCCCCCGGGGCAGGGATGGCGATTTTGTCCCTCCCCAACGGAGCATAATCGAAAACCGATCTCGGATTGGGTGGCGATGATTCCTTACCAGTGGCAGTACCTACCGTTGCTAATGCAGGTTGTATTCGCGATTTTGCTCGGGGCGGGGATGGTGACCGCTTCCTGGTTCGTGGGCCGGCATCGTAACACCGAGGTCAAGCTGGATCCCTACGAGTGCGGTATTCCAGCCGTCGGCAACGCCCGCGGCCGTTTCAGCGTGCGCTTTTACCTCGTCGCGGTCCTCTTTATCCTCTTTGACGTCGAAGCGGTTTTCATGATGCCCTGGGCCGTCATTTACCGCCAACTTCCTAAAATCACCGGCTCCCGCCTCTTCGGTTTTTGGGAGATGCTGGTCTACCTCGGCTTCGTGGCCGTGGGCCTCTACTACATTGTGCGCAAGGGCATTCTGAATTGGAGCCAGGATCGAGCGGATCTCTAACCCGGCGGATCTTCGCCGGCATGAAGCCGCGCTGAACCGGACTTCAACCAATAAGGCGGACGTTTAGGATGACCGAAACCACCACTTTGCTCGGCAAGGCCCAGGTTCTCGAAGAGCTACTGGACCATCCGGCCATCAAGTCCGTCTTAGCATGGAAACCAGAAGCCCTCCAGGACGCGAACTTCGATCGCGGCGAGCTCACCCTCACCATCGCGCCCGAGGAAATCCGCGCCGCCTGCTTCGCCCTGCGGGACGCCGGCTACAACTTCTTCGAAGACCTCACAGCCGTCGACTGGCATCCCGCCGCGCCACGTTTCCAGGTGAGCTACCACCTTCTTTCCCATCGATACAAGGAGCGCATTCGCCTTCGGGTGATGCTCGACGAAGCTGAACCCTCGGTCGATTCGATCACCCCTGTCTGGCCGTCCGCCAACTATTACGAGCGCGAAGTCTTTGACCTATTCGGCGTCCGATTTCACGAGCACCCCGACTTGCGCCGCATCATGATGCCTGACGATTGGGAGGGCCATCCCCTGCGCAAGGATTATCCGGTGGAGGGTTACCGCTGATGAGCGATCGCCCTACCACGCCCGTGCTTGAAATGCCTGCTGCGGAAAGCTCCGGCGATCACCACATGATTCTCAACATGGGCCCGCAGCACCCCTCCACGCACGGCGT